>PXCX01000251.1 GCA_003565195.1 PVC group bacterium
AGAATGCGTTGTCGAAGACCACCCCGGAGCCGGCCAGGCGGTCGAGGTTCGGCGTCTTCACAACCCGGTGCCCCATGAACCCCAGGCAGTCAGCCCGGTGTTGATCTGTCATAATCCACAGAACATTCATCTTCTGACTTCCTGTTCGGATTCAGTGATTTTCTCAAGCGCTTTCTTGATGTCCATCCATTGCAGCTTTGAAGGCACCGTGTGTAGTCCAGCGCTTAGGGCTGCCGCCACACCTGCCGCTTGGCCAGTGGCCGCAGCGGTTCCGGTTACACGATAGCTCGAATGAGCGATGAAATCTCCGCTGATGCAGCGTCCTCCCAACAGCAGATTGGGGACGTCCTGTGCGATCAATGCACGCATCGGAATATCGTAAGGTAGCATGGAAGCTCCATAAATGGAGTCATCCTGACCCTTGCTCTTTGCAGCACTGGTGCTGTGCACATCGATCCCGAAATGCACTTTGCATACCGCATCGTCATGTAGTCGCCCGGAAGCCAGATCTTCCTGTGTTACGGTATAGAGACCGTGGATTCGACGACCCTCTCGGACGCCGATGTGCTCGCAAGTTGCCACAAGCTGCAGACTTTCCCAGCCGCCGCCAAGCTTTTGCAGCCCCTTGGTCACGCGATGGACTTCCGCTCGTCCATGTACCGTGGCTCGGGTTAGGTCCGCCGCTTCAATGGCCGAAGCGGCATACTCGTGGTTCACCATCAATGCCATTAGATTGTTGCGAACTTGGAACAGCTTTGTCTGGCTATAGGATGGCGCAATCCCGGCGCGCTGTATTTCCGACCGGAACGCTCGAACGGCTTCGTAGTTCACCGTCTTGTGTTGTTTCTGTTCGCCGCGATCCCAGAAACATATGAAAGGTCTTATTGTTTCCAGGTCGCGAACAGCAACCAAAGCCATGTATGTCATGGGTTGGCAGGCCCCATCAGAGTTCCTGCCAAGGTCATAGCCACATCCGGCCAACGCCGCAAGATCTCCGTCGCCGGTAGCATCCACAAATACCTTTGCCCGCCATGCCTGACGCCCCGATTTTGACTCGGTAGCGACCGCATCGATACCGCTGCCATTCTTGACACATGACACCACACGTGTGTGCAATTGAAACCTGATGCCTGCTTCTATACACATCTCCTCGAGGAGAATCTTCATCTCCTCAATATCGTACGTGTACATGTTGGGGTCGTGACCGTCAATGCGGGCCCCGCGATGGCCCAGATGACGAGAAATGTCACGGGGTATGCCGGGCTGGTTCATCTCGAACATCCAAGTCAGGAGACCTGCGGTCCAGACACCACCGAGGCAACCGTTCGCCTCAAGCAGGCATACCTTTGCGCCACCGCGGGCAGCAGCTAAGGCTGCGGACACACCTGCCGGTCCTGCGCCGGCTATCAGGACATCGGCATCGGTCACCACCGGAACCCGCTTAGCAGGCTCTGTGATATGTTGTCCTGGGCGAACAGTCTCTTTCATGTTCCTTCTCCTGTCGAACGGCAGCGTTCAGGCACGCTGTCAAGCATCGCCTGCAACGTTGTTCGCGGTTCATTGTTTCTTCGTCCATTTGGCTATGTCGCGCAACGCCGCTTCGGCTTCCTGCTGATTGGATATGCCACAAACTGAGACCCATACGCCTCTTGGGTCAAGGGTCTTGAATAAGAGGGGTAGATCCTTGGCCGGTAACCCGAGGCACAATGCCTTGTTCCTGCTCTGAATACGTCGGTATACGTCGATCGAGTCGGCCCAGTAATCGTGTCCGGCCCCGGCGACCCATTGAATCGCATGAATTTCCGGTATCTCAAGCAAGCGATCGAGATAGCGTAGAGCCTGAGGTCCATCAAGATGGTAGATGCACCGATCCATGTGTTGGCATTCCCGAATGATCCCTGGAACGAAAAGCTCCTCAAACGCCTTGTTGGAGATCATGCAGGAAAAGTCGTTGGACGGTACGTGGTACTTTCCCTTGCAGGTTGCGGGAAGCCAGGTCGTGCTTGGCATGCCTGCTGTAGAAAGCATCGTGTGGAAATGGTCGTATACGTCCAGAAAATCTGCCGTAATCCTGTCGCAAAGACGCTTTATGGCTTCCGGATGCTCGATAGTATCGATGAGCAGTTCTTGTGGGTCCCGGAACGCCGCTATCGCATCGCCTCCGCCGTGCAAGTCGGTGTAGCCGACAATGAATTTGCCCTTTCCCACCGCAATCAAAGCTTCGGTCATTTCTTCCAGTTTGCGGAAGTAGAAAGAATTCCTGTCCAGTTGCAGTGTGTCGACGGATGCGTCTGACCAATTGGCGAGCACGGGTTTACTCCACGCGGTGTGTTCTCCATACTCCATCTCGCAACCGTAGAAAGCGGAAAAGACTTCCGGCCCGAGATTCGGCCACGCGATGGGAAGGCTGTCGGCGAAATGCACCGTATTCCGGAGGTGGGCGTAAGCCTGAGCTGCTATGTGCTCTGAGTCCAGCCATCTCTCGCGCAGGGTTGCATGCTTCTTTTGCGGAACGGGCTTCTGATCGGCCTCCGGCACGCAAAAGTTCATCGATACAAGCGGACGATCCAAGACGGCACAATCCCACCACGCTTCGTAGCGATTAAGCACTTTGTCAAAATCAGGTTTTAGCTCAAACATCGACTGTCTTTCCCCGAACGGTAGCGTTCAGGCGCGCTGTCAAGCGTCTCCTGCAAAGCTTGGTTCGGGAATCTGATCTCCATAGAACAAAGCGAGTTCGGAAACGGCTGGACAGGCGGCAGATTTGACTATACGCAATCGAACTCGTCGTGTCGTGATACTCCGCCCTCGGATTAGACGGCGAGCACCAATAGCGGGCTCGCAGCACCACTCTCGCCACTTGTTGTCGTCGTCAACATCAACGGCAAAACGGTCTATGCGTTGGCCCAGGGGAAGAAACTCCCTGATCCTTATTACGTTGAACGTGACAGGTTGTCGGAAATCCAGCATCAGTTCAGGTTTCATCCAGTTGTCATCGGTAGCCCAGTAGGTTTCGTCGTTGCCATCGATCACATGAGCGGGCGCAAAGAGTCCAAGACCGCCACGCATATTGTTGGCCGAACATTCTGCATTTCGAGCCAGGTTGTGAGCGAAGGTCTCATCCAGTAGGCGTCGGAACCCCTGAAGGGAGCGAATGTCGTTTTCGTGAATCAGACCGCGACGGTCGGGAGGAAGATTCAGCAGGAACGAAGCGCCGCGACCGATGGATTTGAAGTAAAGCTCCAGAAGGTTTTCGGGAGATCGAACTCTGTCATCTTCAGCCGAATGATAAAACCAGCCGGGGCGGATGGACACATCGCATTCGGCAGGGAGCCAATGCGATCCCTGCCGATCGCCGGAATTCAGCAAGTCCGTTGGCGAATCCCAAGCGTCAACCATATCGCTATTGAGACGTGTCTTGAATGAATCCCTGTCGATCCCTGGAAAGAGAAGGTCGGCATCGATCGTCGACCAGCAGGGATTTCCGGCAATGCCCTTCTCGTTGCCAACCCAGCGGATATCAGGCCCCGCATCGCTGAACATAACGGCATCCGGCTGATTGCGGCGCACGATCTCACGAGTGTTCTTCCAGTCATAGTAGGATTTCCGGTCTATACTGCGCACCTCCTTGGCTCCGCCATAGTAGCCGTTGCCGCCATTCGCACCGTCAAACCAGACCTCAAACAATTCACCGTATTCGGTGGTCAGTTCCTCTAGTTGATTCCGAAAATACTGGAGATAAGCTGGCCGTCCATACTCCGCATGATTCCGGTCCCACGGGGAAAGATAAGCTCCAAACCCGATTCCGTGATGTCGACAAGAGTCTGAAATCTCCCGTACCACATCGCCCTCACCGCTGCGCCATGGACTGTTCTTCACCGAGTGTTCCGTGTACCGGGAAGGCCAGAGACAAAACCCGTCGTGATGTTTGCAAATCAGGATCAGGCCTGACATGCCAGCTTCCGCAGCAGTGCGAACGATCTGATCTGCGTCGAATGCAGTAGGGGCGAACACGTTGGGAGATTCGTCGCCGTATCCCCATTCCCTATCTGTGAAGGTATTCGGCGAAAAATGAAGAAAACCGTAAAACTCGCGCTGGTGCCAACGCAACTGGCGCTTCGAGGGTATGGGCCCATACGTTGTGGGTATTGAGTTAGACTTATACATGCTTCCTGGGTCTTCGTCGAGACCATTGAGCTCGTAAAACGATACGGGCGGTCGATCAACCGGCTCGCCACGCAGGGTAGCCATTAGTCTTTCTTGTCGGGTCATTCTTTACTCACGTCGAACAGCGCAGGTCAGGCGCGATCCCAAGCGTCGCCTCCGGTGCCTGGTTGGTTTCTGTTTTGTTGATCCCAGTCATCACCCAGCATGTCGTTCAATGACGTGGCGATGGTTGTTGGCGCGTAGAGCGTATCCTCTGCATTGACCACTTCTCCAGATGGCATCACGTAAAGATTTCCGGTGCTGGCAAGGGCATTGTGAGCGTATTGTATCTGCAAGTTGCCGTCCCGTTCCGTACGTTCATTCTCGGCCGCATCAAAATCCATTGATTCGTCAGCAAACATTGCGAGTGCTTGAAGCGGCGCAGGCAGTTCTGCTTCCTGCTGAAGCAGGTTGTGCTGCTCTCCGGGGTCTGCCTGGAGATCGAAGGCCAATGACGGCGCTTTACGGAAGCGAACATACTTGTACCGGTCCTGTCGTACCATGCGGAATTCCGTGCCTTCTCCCCACCGAGGAGTGAGTGAGTCGCAGACGATGGGTCGGTCGGGTGCCGGCTCCGTGACGTTATCCGTCAAGAACTTTGCCAGGTGTCGACGAGGCGCAGTAAGCGGGAAGTGGGGACGCGAGAAGCTTGCACATAGAAACCATGGCTTATCAGGATTTGCGTGTTGATGTTCTCGAAGAAAAGCAATGCTTTCGTGGCACACTACCTCGTCAGCTTGTGATGCGAGATGGTCCAATGTCGGTGTCTCGATGGGTTCGCCACCTTCACTTGTCGGTACGTGCCCCATGAATCTGAAGCTGTGTTCGTAACTCAATAGCAGGAAAATGTTCGGTCGCTTCTTCAAATCATATCCTTTCTTGATGCCGAACGCCGAAAATCAGGATTTTTCGCGGCTAAGCGCAAGTACCTTCCTGCAGGTCGATTCAGCCCACTCCAGCGCATCAGATTCCCGAACACGGTCGGCTGCCATGGCTCGGTAGCCGTCGTAAAGGTTTTCTTTGAGCACATGTGGACGTACAAGTTCTTCCACAAAGTGGCTTGTCTTGCGAGGACCGATGACACGGCGCAGACCATCGTAGACATCTTCATCAATCGCAAGTGTCAATTTCTTTTGCATGCTGCACCCATTTCTCAAAACAACACGTATGCTAAACGTGCATAACACGATCGTCAAGTCTGCTCTCTTGTTTCTTCCACAAACGGCGCAGGTCAGGCGCGCTGTAAAGCGTCGCCTGAACCTGCTGGTTCGGTATTATATGCTCCACCAATGAGGCGGACAAATTCCAGGCAGATTCAACGTTTGCTTTTCCTTCGGCAATGATTCCAGCAATTCAATCGCCTTTCTACCAATGGCTCCTGCCGCAAGTTCATCATTGCGTCGTCCAACCTCTGCGGAAGCATGTTCGCGGGGGTCTAACCCACCGATCCCGTCGGGCGGCTGCATGTTGGGAGCAAGCGGGCCTTCCCCGAGTTCCGCCATATCCACAAGTTCCGGATAAAAGAACATCATGTTGGACGTTTCCCACTTCGCGGCATGGTCGGAACTCGATTCATCACATCGACTCAATGTCATTTCCCATAATCCAATGCCGGTGACCGTACTGTCGGCAACCACCGGCTCCAATGCCCGGTTGATCCATGTGATCTGTTGCATTACAATATGTCCCGACACACCCATAATGACACGTGTCCCCATTGCCTTGATCCGATTGAACAGGGCCGTAAGCATGGCGATTTTTCATTCGTCTTCATCCGGATGTAAAGCCTCGTTCCCTTTGACATAGCGTGAGTGCGGAAAATAGACCGGCGGATACACGACACCGCCGAACTGTTCAGCGCACTTGACCAAGATTGCATGCGCTTTCATCGCATCGTTGCCCAGTGGCAAATGCCTGCCGTGCCATTCTATCAGGCCGAAAGGCACATAAACCACCGGAAACAATGGACTTTAATCATATTGTTACCTCCACTTGAAATTATGTGGCAAATGATAATGAAATGCAAGAACATTGTAGTCATTGGGACAAGCGTGCGTTTGAATTGCTCCCCGGGAAGGCGCCGAAATTCGTCTTGGTTATACCTGGCCTGTCTACAGGACAGATTGCCATGGATTGCTTGTATATTATACCGACTGGGAAGTGAGTGATGAGGCAGGGGATGTAACCTTTAACTTGGCTAAAGGTCTTGAGACCGTCGAATCACCGCCGGTTGTCGGTAGCGTAACGGTGCCCGCTACGGAACTGTATGGTGTGCAGGCAGGCGTGAATTACCGGTTTAAAGTCACTGTCATCCCATGGAATATTGCAATGATGGAAGATTGGAATAATGATAAGAGGCCAACACCGATGTTTTGCAAGCCGGGAAATATGCAACACAAAATTGGCGCACCACCGGACGCTGAAAACGTAAACATCATATTTGCATCAGCTTCCAATATTCCATAATTCCACCATTCCAACATTCCGCATCCCTATGGGATGCTACTGGTTTAAAGTCATTGCCGTGATGGCGCTGCAAATCAATGATCCTGATAATTCCGGCTTAAATGTCTCTGTTCGTGTGATTTTTTGAAGCGGAGCCTATACCGGAACTATTGTCGTTTGAGAAAACCCCCATCGGCATTTCTGATAGCGACTGGCCCCTTGGCACGCTCATCGGCGTTACCGCCTAAGCCCACGGCGGGCGCGACGGCCTGAATGTAACGGCCAGCATCGAGTCGACCCACGGCCATTTTTCAGAATCAGATATCCCCATGCAAGCCTGCAGTCAGAGACAAGAAGGATCGGACAACAACCAGATGCGAATTTCCTGGCCCGCTTCGGCTACGGGATGGATTCTTCAGCAACGGGTAGCGGCACCCATCCTTCAGATCACAAAGATAATAACGGTGCGGATTGGATGGATCGTCCCGTTTAGCGCGACTTCCTTGGGGCTCTCATCAGGCATGGTTGCGAAGCTTCAGTTCCAATGGGTGCGGTGCCAGGTAATACTGGTCGCGCAGGTACTCGATATCGTGTTTAATCACGTAATGCCGCAGCATGGTTAGCGGAACGATCAGCGGTATGAGTTCGGCGTGATAATCCTTGATGATGTCGGCCAGTTCCTTGCGATCGGCATCATCCGCTACCTTGCGCAGGTAGCCAAGCATGTGTTGCAGAATATTGGTGTGCTTGCGGACGGTTGCCGGCGTTTTCATGGCTCGCATCAGTTTCGCCTCGTAAATCGGGATATATGCGCGTACCTTGCGCGCTTCGAGATCCGCCAGATCGCGGCCCATTTCGCGCGTCAGGGGTTCATGATGGGACTGGATCAGCAGCTTGTTGCAGGCATGGAAATGCATTAGGGTTCCCAGTGTCGGGCGCGTGGCCATGGTCTGGCGGAATCGCCACAAGGTGAAGACCCGTTCAATAAAATTTTCCCGTAAATCGGGATCGTTGAGCCGGCCTTCCTCCTCGCAGGGCAGGGTGGGGAACCGGGTTATGAAGGCCTTGGCGAAAAGTCCGGCGGCTTTTCCGGAAACCCCTCCGCGTTCATTGTAGACTTTGACGTTGGCCATGCCGCTGCTGGGTGATCGCGATTTGAAGATGAAACCATAAAGTCCGGCTTTCTCCAGTTCCGGTAGCCGGCAAGCGATCCAGGCTTGCATCCGCTCAGTCAGGTCGACGCCCTGACGGGTTGTGATCAGTCGCGGATCGTCCGGATCACCGACCAGTCGCATGCTTTCCCGCGGAATGCCCAAACCGCATTCGGCTTCCGGACAAACCGGCAGGAAATCGAAAAAACGACCGAGCGTGTCTGTAATGTAGTGGTCGTGTTTATGTTGTCCGTCGAAACGGACCGGCTGTCCCAACAGGCAGGCGCTGATTCCAAGTTTGATTTTTTCGGTGTTCATGTTCATTACTGGCTCGTAACGCAACGTTGAACATAGTCTGATCCGTCTTCCAGGAAATAAAGCTTGATAAAAGCGCTAGTATCCAAATAAATCACCAGCGTCCCTCCCTGTCTGTTTTTACCGTCTCTTCTCCCGTCTTCCCGTTTACCGACAATGCGCTGGCCAAGTGATCGTCCCATTGAAGAACCCGCCTCGGTCTGGCTGGGACAATCAGTGCGGTCGGTCGCCCCCGGTTCAGGACTTCGAATGTGTCGCCATCGCGAACTTGTCTTTCGGCGGTAGCCCAATGCGCCTTCATCTCGCGAACCGAAATGGTTTTCATGCACATACCTCATCGTATTATTCACTATCTGTAAAACCCATGATACACAAAACGAGACTCAAGTCAACAGCTATAAGCCGACCCAAAACCGCGGACTGAAAAACGTCAATTGATGATTCCGTAACCCAGGATTGAATCGAGTCGCATGTTGCGCAATGCGCGACATCTTGAAGGTCTTGATATTCATAATCCGCGTATTTTCACGTAAAGTGCTTGTTTTCAGGAACAAATCATAAATCATAAATCAACAATCCGCAATTCAGGGGCGGACAATTGCGGATTGCGTAATCAATAAAGGTTTGATAACGTAATTCCCGGCACAGCGAATGAATTAACTTAAGGTCAAACCCATGACGCCATGGCGACGACCACAAGGTTGATCCGTCTGCATTAACGCACATCACAAGGAGGCGATCGATGAGAACCGTCCGATTACTCGATGTCCGTTGTTTGTATCCGCTGATCGTATGGCTGACGGTTACGACGGTCACCATGGCTCAGCAGACCCGCTATGTTTCGTTGACGGGCGGGGATGAACCGCCATACGCCTCTTGGGCGACCGCGGCGCGCGTGATCCAGGACGCCGTCGATGAAGCCAATCCCGGCGATACCGTCCTGGTGGCCGACGGGGTGTATGATACCGGTGGCGCCGCGATGCTCGGTTCCATCCTGACCAACCGTGTGAATATCGCGCAGGCGATTACCGTGCGCAGTCAGAACGGTCCGGCGGTGACTGAAATCAGGGGACAGTTCAAT
>PXCX01000288.1 GCA_003565195.1 PVC group bacterium
CGGCGTGTAGACAAGCGCCGGGTCGTCGACCACGACACCGAACGCGCTTTCATCCACCGTTTCGGCATTCGGTCCGGTCGCCCGAATCACCGTCTCACCCGGTTTACGGCCGGCGACCGTAAAGGCCGCCTGGCGGGCGCCTGCCGGGATGACGACGGTTTCCGGAACCCCGGCCACCGATGATCGGTCGCTTGACAGGGTCACTTCATAATCGCTGACCAATTTGTCGTCATCCGAGGTTCGCCGGACCAACAGGTTGAAGGCATCACCGGCTTGCAGCGTCGCCGTCCGGTTGGTGCCCAGACCGGAATAGGGTACCGGTTGCAGAATCACCGACGGATGACGGGTCACGGTGATCGCCCGATCATGCAGATAACTGCCGACTTGCGCCGATAGGGTGCCGGTTATTGAATCGGTGTCTTCCGCCATCGCACGACCGGAAATATAAAAGGTCTTGTTGACCTCGAACGGATCGAACGTCAATTCCAAGCGATCGGAATGGGCTCCCGGATCGGCGGTTGCGCCAAGTCCCAGAACGTGTTCGATATCCGAACGTAGCGTCACCGTCAACGAGGCAAACGCATGGATCGAACGCTGCAGGACAACCGGTCTGACATTGGGGGTTTGCACGGCCAGTACGTCGGGATGAAACGTCAACATTGGATCGACGACCGAGACCGAAGCCTCGACGTAACCGATATACTGCACGGTATTGTCATGTAGACTTCTGCGCACCACATAGCCACTGACGGGGATCGGATCGAATAATCCCTCGACACGATGTCTGCCGGCGAAACTGACCGGCAGATTAGAATGATAGATGGTCTCGGTCTTCGTGTCCTCGGGATCGGGACCCACCCAGACTTCAATCTCGCTGGTTATTTGCGACAGCGGACTTGGGCTGATAACCGCCAGCCGGTCCGGATCGAAGGAGGTCAGATAGACTTGTGCCGGCGCATAATTCGTGTCGGTCGGCAATCCGGAAATCATGAACACACTGGTATCACCGGCAAACACATCAATATGCGGCGGACTGATCGACAACCCCGACGAGGTACCCGTCGACGCCAGAATCAATCCGCAGATGGATAGCACTAAAAAAACCGGTTTAGGTTTCATAATCTCGACTCCGTTATGGTTGCGGCATTCTGAGATTGACGGTGGCTCCGGTGCCGTCCGTAACCCGGATCACATTGTCTCCCGCGGAATTACGCACATAGCTGACGCTGGTTCCGCTGGTGGCCAGCAAGTTTCCGCGTGATGGATATTCCACGCTCCATTGATAGGGCGCCACCCCGCCTGAAACGGTCAGAATGGATACATCACCGTCGTTCTGCAGGACCGACGGATCAGCCGTTATGCTATCCAGTTCATCGAGTTGACCCACCACCTTGGCGATCGCGGAAAGACCACCATGGGCGGTCACGATGATATCGTTGTTGCCAATCCGGCGCACGGTATAGATTGCCTCGGTCATATTGCGGACTTCCAAACTCCCACGGCTGGTGTCGGCCACGCGCCAATTGTATGGTTTGCCGCCGCCACGAACCTTAAAAAGCAATTTCTGCCCCACCTGATTGCCCTCGGCTTGCGACGGCAAAATACTCAACTCGTCCGATCTGACCACGCGTTCCTCCGATTGATAGGGGTTATCGGCCAGATATCCGTCCACGTCGTCAATCCGTTTATCGTCCTCACAGCCCATCCCAAGCAACAACAGGGCCAGCAACGCCGGTAAGCCGGCAACTATGATAGATTGCATCGGTTTAAACATTTTTTTCATTTATGGTACCCCCCCGTTTTAAGGTTTGTTATGGCCATGATTTACTCAATCGGTATCGCATCCACAGGTTCGGTTTCAATGCCACTGTGATGAATGGCGGTAATGCGCCAGTAATATACGTATGGCGGCAATCGGACACCGATCACGCTGCCCTCCTCGACGATTTGCCCGTTAACCGATGCCATAATCCGTCCACGCCCCTCGAACCGGCCCTGAAACTGTAACCGCTCGACCGCGGCATCCCATGTCGGCGGCTCGATTTCCGGTTCCTCCGGTTCATCGGGTTCATCGGGTTCATCGGGTTCCTCGCCTTCTTCTTCAGGTCTGGGGGGTTCATATCCAACAGGCCAGAATGGATCGCGCAGCTCAACCGTTTGCTCTTCGACCAGCCCGTTATCCGCCCGCTGCACAACGACATCGTTTTGCACACTGTCCGACGGCACACTGTCAGCGACGCTGTCAGCAGCCGGGATGACAACCGCCGCCATCGATACAATGACTGTAAGCCCGGTGATCCTCCACGCTAACGCCATGATGTTGTTATGGACGTTACGGTTCATAATGCATCTCTTTTTCAGTCAGTAATTGCGGAACATTTTCGCTATCCGCCCAAATGGGCCACTGTATCCTGAATCTTATGCTATGGAATTGCGGCGAGGCTCTGCTCTCCGAAATATCCAGGTCAAACACCGATACGAAAGGATTACTTTTTTCAATACGATCGATCAGACGCACCACCGAATGGTAATCGGCCCTCATGTTAACATTGACCGAATAGGGACGAAGCTGATATTCGAGGCGTCGCCACACCGCGCTCAGCGACGCCGAGATCCCGGCTTCACGAATGCCTGCAATTTCAACACCGGTTTCCCTCGCATGTTCTTCAAGAATCCGTTCGGCTTCCAGGATATAAGAACCCAGCACCGGCTTGATAAAGTATTGTTCTTCCAGATCGTGGATCCGGGTAACGATTTGATTGTATTGCTCGACATGCTCCGGCACGCGCGGCAGCACGGTCTCGGCCACAGCGACTTTACGATTAAGCTCTTCCAACTGGACCGGGAGTTCCTGCCACGACTCCCGGAACGGCAACAACACATAGGTAACCAGGGCATAAATCGCTCCGGCAACCAAGATTGCACCAAGAATCAACTTTTGCAAAAACTGTTTTTGGTCGGCTGACAGGCTCATTCAAATCGCCTCGCAATAAAAGGGGCTGTTAATCTGAAAACGCGATGTTCGCGTTCGGCGCCCGGGGCGGGATCGGCTTGAAACGATCCCGGCGGAATGATGACATCATCGACAATCTCAACCAAATCAGGATGTTCCCGCAAATCGTGCTGAAACTGTTCAACGTCGGTTCTGGGCGATATTCCGCGGGCCCGTCCCTCCATGATCAGGTCAAATTGGTATACCGGCACGGTTCCATCGATTTTCAAATCTTCCCTGGCCTGAAGCCGGGTCAATTGCATGGTTGGCGGCACCGCATCCCGCACTGCCTCCAACGGTTTTGCCCAAGTCAGGCGCACACTACGCCAGCGATCGAATTCCGCTTCTATTTGGCGGACTGATTCCAGTTCAGCTCTTAACTCGAGAGCATCCTTGTAAGCCGGTTCGATGGATTTCCAATGCATCTCAACACCGGCCAGTTCGCTCTTCATCTGATGATATTGAAAGAATACAACCAAGCCGAACATCAACAGCAGCAAGGGAATCACGATCCCGATCAGGCGAACCACAAACTTAAGGCTGACCAAACTGGCACTACGCTGTTCGGATTCGTAGATAAAATCGATGTGTAAACTCATGATGCATCCATCATCACGGCCATGGCGGCGCCGAATGCCGCCGCAAAACGCGATTCCTGGCCCACCACCGATTCCGGCAGGTTTTCCGGTGCGACGCCAAGGCCGCTGAACGGGTTCCACTTGCGTACCTCGGTACCCATAAACTGTTTGACCGCCTCGTCCATGCCCCGGATCGCGGTAAGCGCTCCTGAAAGCAGGATTTGCGACAACCTGCAATTCTCCCGGCGTTCCACAAATTCCTTTGAAATGACAATTTGTTTAAAAACAGTTTCGAAACTTTGCTGCAGAATCGACGCCACGTCGAACGATCCATCGGTCATGAACCCCTTGGCGGTATTGGCATCGACCCCGAGTTTTTCTCCTATTTTGGCGATCACGGTTTCGGCGCCGAATTCGAAGCGCCTCACCAAAACCGGTTGGCCTTTGATAAAAATGGCGAACATGGTTCGGGTTTCGCCGCCTTCCAACATGCCGACGGTTTGCTCGGCGCGCTCGGCGACGGCGCCGTGAAAAAACCCGTTCAAGGCTGCCAAGCCGGATAATTCCAGGGAATAAGGTGCTGGCCGTCCTTTGGGCAAAAGCGCGACAGCGGCCGCGGCATCGGCTTCCGGCAACGCTGCCGCAAGCACGCGGGTTTCACGGGAAGCCTTGCTTTCACTCAGAATATTGTACGAAATCCGGTAGGCATCCTCTTGCTCAACACCAAGACTGGTGGCCAAGCGCTGCTCCTCCACATCGCCGAAACGGCCGGGTATGTTCAGCAATTTAACCAACGCCCCAGGGGCGGCAACCGCCAGCGCCGCATAATGACCGCAAAGCGACTTGGGAATCTTCAACGGTTCAACCGTCTCGCCGTCAGCCGGCGGGACCGTAACACCCGGCAGTGCATCAGCGGCCACCAAATGAATGGAATTAGCGTTGCGACGCAGCCGTACTGCTTTGACGCCGTCCGCATCCAAATCCAAGCCCACCACATCAGTTGGCTTTTTGAGGATTTGCTGCTGGATTTTTCTTATTACATCCATAACAAACTCTTTTCTAAGCTATTTTGCACTTTACTGCAAGCTTTTTTTCGCCTTATGGATGGCACTTATGACACTTATCGAGATTGTCTCTAAAACCAGATTTTGTCAACCCTGCAATCTCAGTGGGGTCCGTATCACTTGCATCGGTATCGGGTGGCCGCCAAAGCACAAACAACAAGCCTCCAAACAAGCTCCAGCTCGTCAGGCCGGCATAGAGCAATAACGACAACAGCATGGCTTGCGGCCGGGCGATGCCGACCGAACCGAGCAGTACAACGGCCGCGCCTTCCCGCAACCCCAAACCGCCGGGCGTGATGGGCAGAGCGCCGAACACACCGATCACAGGAACATAGGTCAGATAATCAACCCAGGCCAACGGGATTTGCAGCGCTTTGCCGAATGCAATACAGGCGGTCACCGCAAGTAAATGGTTAGCCAGCGACAACAGGAAGGTTTGTGCCAGCAAACGGGGATTACGGCGACAAAGGAAACAGGCTTCGTAGACGCGGCGGGAAATCTGTTCGATCCGTTTCGCCGAATGCGGCAGAAATCCGAGTCCGGAAAACCAGGGATGTTGCAACCAATGCCTGCTTAATGGCACGACAACGACAACCAGCATCAGCGCCATGAACGCGAGGATAAAAACGCCGATAGGGCGCAGCGCAGGATCCCCGAAAAACAAATGGGGACGCCATGCAACCATCGCGCCCGCCAGCAAAGTCAATACCATCAAGCCAATCATCCTATCGATCAAGACGCTTGAAACGGCCTCGGTTTTGCGATCGCCAGCCGTTCGCGCCACCAGGCAGGCTTTAATCAGGTCGCCGCCGGTCGCGCCCATCAAGAAAAGATTAAAGAATTGACCGACGAAAAAAATATGAACGACGTTTCGCAGCGGAATTTTGATTTGCTGCGCCTCTAGCAACATTTTCCAGCGCAGGCCGCATGCACACAACGCAACCAACAACATCACGCATCCGGCACCCAGCCACGGCCAGTTGCCAACGCCGGTTGATAAGGCATCGAACAAATCGCCGACATCCATCCGGACGATCAGCCATCCGATAATCGCGAGACCGACCGCCAAGCGCAACAGGCCGCCCGGCAGCGATGATCGCCGTTTGTCCGGTCGCCGGGAAGATGGGGGCAACAAATCGGCAACAGTCATTTTCTCCCTCAAGACGCATCCGGTTGGCGGGGATTACCCATCGGAAGCCAGTTCCGCGCGCCACACGGCTTGCAAAGTGTCCTCCAACGGGATACGCGGTAACCATCCGGTGTCCGTGCGTAACGCCGTGATATCCAGCGCCGGACTCTCGTCGGCCGGACGCCAGCGCTCGGGATCGACGCGCACCTCCGGTTCAATGCCGGCCAGCCGGCAAAACCGTTCCACGATATCACGCATCGGAATCAGGCGACCGGACGCCACGTTATAGGCATGTGCCGGCCGCCCTTTTTCCAACAACAGACGATACGCATCAACCACATCGCGAACATCGCTGATATCACGGCGACTCTCAAGGTTACCGACACTCAACGGCAAGGTTGCACGGTCGCGGACCACGGCCGCCACCTGGCGTGCAAAAGCGGGTACAACATAGGTAGGCGACTGTCCGGGTCCGGTATGATTGTGCGGCCGGACGGTCATGATCTCCTGACCAAACCGTTCGGCATAAAGCAATGCCAGAAAATCGGCCCAGGCCTTGGATTCGGCATAGGCGTTACCGGGTTCCAGAACGTTATCCTCGCGCACTGGCGCCGGACGGCGCCGGTTACCGTAAACTTGCGCCGTACTGACGACAAGCAATCTGGCGCGCGGCGCATGCCGCCGGAACAGGCGCAACAGATCGAGCGTCCCCTTTACATTGACACGATAAGTCAGATCCGGTTGGGCTTGCGACCGAGGAACCGAGGCAATCGCCGCCAGATGTACCAGGCCATCCGGCCGACAGTCTTTCACAATCCGCGAAAGCGCCTCGCCGTCCAGTAAATCCACACGATGCCACGCGCTAATCGCCTTGCCGGCATCCCGACGTCCGTGATCGGGCGGCGGCACGACATCAACCGCCACAACATCATGCTGCGCCTGCAACAACGTGCGCATTAAATAACCGCCGACAAAACCGGCGGCGCCGGTCACCAGGATACGCATAATCCCTCCCGAACGGCGGCCAAAGACAAGTATTTCGATTCGTCATGAATCTTCATTTGACGGTTCATGGTCCGGCCCACTGCTGACGCAAATGCCGCACGCCGGTTGTCAGATCGGCGGCGCTCGTCTCCGGATGGGGTTCCAGAACCGCTACCGGCGTCCGGCACGCGATCTGGGTAAAGCGCGAAAAATCGATATTGCCTTGTCCCGCAGCCAGATGATCTTTCGCAGGCATCGCCACATCATGGATATGCAAACCCACCAAAAACGGTTCCAATCGTTCCAACCAACGCCGATGATTGATAAACCCGAGATTCTCGCGAACCTGACCGTGTCCGATATCATGCCAATAACGCAGTCCGGACCCCTCTAACTCGGTTAACAGATCGAATAATTCCAGCTCGGTCGGGACACTTTCCCACATCGGCTGGATTTCGATTGCCAATCGGCAACCCAACGTTTCCGCGTACGGCAACAGGGTCTCGATAAACCGCCGCAGCAACACCAGATGACGGCGCCCTTTTTTGTCGCGCTCCATCAACTGGCGCATGCGGCGTTTCTCATAAACGCCGGCGCCGGGCCGTTCCCCGCGCAAATAAAGGTCCAGAAGTTCAGCGCTTCGATCCGCCATCTCTACGCGACCGCCATGCAGCACAACCCAGTCGGCGCCGACCTCGGCGGCGAACTCCAGGGTGCGCCGCGTATGGCGTTCGGCCGCCTGCTGTTCAAGCGGATCGAGCGCGCAAGGCGAATATAAATCGGGGCTACCGCGCACGTAACCGAGCGGTACCGGGCAAAAGTTATGAACACTGACAACCCTAATCGTTTTCGCACCGACCGACTGGCGCACTCCGGGCACCAGGTCTGAACGCAGGTCATGGCCCAATTCCACCGTATCGAAACCCAATTCACGAATTTCATTGATCATCCGGGCGCCGTCACGATGGCGCGACGCATTCCAACGGGTTGAAAGGCTGAAATTCATGCGCAACATGCCATCCTGTCTGGATTACAATCTCAGGATTGCTCCATCCGGGAGCGCGCTCTCGCCTGTTTTCGTCGTTTGCGTTCGCTGGGTTTCTCGTGGTAACGGGTGGCACGAAGCCGTTTCATCGTTCCTTCACGATCCATAATTTTTTTCAATCGTCGCAACGCTTTTTCAACGGGTTCACCCCTTTTTAATTTTACTTGAAGCACGTAGGAAAATCACGCTCCCTTCCTGATTCGAGCCTTAGGTGGTAAACAACGGCTCTTCAATCAATAAACGACGCCAAGGTATCCGACCGCGGGCCTCCTGTCAATGACAAAAAAAGGCCGCTACCTCAGCGCCAGGCATCGGCCATACCGGCTGGAACAGCGATTCCACGCCGTTCCAGCAACGATCCGTCAAGCCGATACAGTTCAATCCGCGCCTTGACCGCCGCGATCCGCGCCTCCGTCTCCGCCAGGCGAGCCGCCATCAGATCGCGTTGCGATCGGGCCACCAGAAGGGCGGTCGAGCGGCCCGCCTGGAATTTTTCGGTTTCGGCCCGCAAGGTTTCCGCCTGCGTCTCACGGATGGCGGCCGCGGCGGCGATATGTTCGTCGGCACGCCTGACCTCCAGATGAGCCGTCCGTACATCCAGTTCAATCAAATGTTTCAAATTAACCACGGCGGCATCCGCCTGTTGCCGCAGATAAAGGCTTTCACGATCCTCGGCGTGCGCCGCGCGCCGTCCCAGGGCATGGGTCAGTTGTAAGCCGGCCGAAAAGTCGGGATCTTCGTCGCCAAAACCATTCCACGCGTCCCCGAACGAATCGGCATACGCCGTCCGGCCCAGCCGCACAAACAAGTCCAACCGCGGCAACAACCCGTTACGGGTGCGGATCATTTCCAAATCGCCGCGTTCGCGCGCCAGGCGTGCTTGTACCAGTTCCGGCCGTGTCCGCAACGCCAGCGCCACGTGATCGCTTAGCGCATCCGGCGGCAACAGGCCGGACGGCGGACGGTCGGTCAGTTCCAGACTCGTGTCCCATGGCCGGCTAAGCGGCGGATTGAGCAGATGCAAAAGGGTCAGCCGGGCACGATCAACCTGACCGAGCGCGCGAATCAGCGCCTCATCGCGGCGGGCCGCCTCGGATTGGGCGGCCGCCCGTTCGGTCGACGCCAGCACGCCCGCATCGACCCGTTTATTGACATCCTCCAATTGTTGTGCGGCCAGCGCTGCCGACTCACTCACAATCTCCACCTGCCGTTCAGCAAGCACAAGATTCCAATAGGCCGTCTCGATTCGGGCAACCAAGGCCATCGTAAATCCATACACTTCATGCAGCGACGATTGGGTCGCCAATTCCGCCTGCCGGATCGCCAATCGGTTAACCGAAACTCCGGCCCCGCGCAACAAAGCCTGGGTCACCGACAGACCCAGCCGCACCGAATGGCGGTCGCCGGCGCCTTCGATGGCATCCAATCGCCAGCCGGTCTCCAGGCCCAAGCGGGTGCCGGTCGCCCAGGGATATTCAACCGCGAGGCGGGCATCCGACCAATCGGTCGTTCTTGCATCGATATCCGCCAGGCGTTCCCCGCCGTTGGCGACCGGTCCGCCAACGGCCGGATCTCGTGTCAGCCTGGAATCACGACCGGAAGACAGTTCGCCGGATATGCCGGGATCGAAGCGGGCACGTTCACGGTCTTCCCGCGCACGCCGGATTTCGGGATCCAACCTTTCAGTCTGCAGCGACAGATTGTTTTCCAGTCCCGTCACGACGGCATCGCTGATCCCGATCCGCAAGACGCTGTTGGTAGTCTCAACGGCCCATACCCCGCAGGCGATCAAGACCAGCCAAACTATCGCCAACCGTTTGACCAGCGAACCGCAAATCCAACCCTTCTGACGTAAAAAAACAAGCAAAATGTTGCGGAAATCATGGATGTAATTGGTTATTGGGTATCGCGTGTCGGTTTTCATTACTCATCCTCCGGGTTCATCGTTCCCGTGGCATTCGGGTTTCACGCGCGGTGCAATCAGCGAATACATCACGGGCACGACCAGCAAGGTAATCAGGGAAGCGCTGGCCAGGCCACCGATCACGACGCGCGCCAGCGGTGCCTGGGCTTCGCCACCCTCGCCCATGCCCAGCGCCATCGGAATCAAGGCACAGATGGTCGTCATCGCGGTCATCAAAATCGGGCGTAACCGGCGGCGACCGCCTTCCAGGATGGCGGCCTGCAACGGCATCCCGTCGCGTTGCCGCAACAGATTGATATGATCAACCAGGATAATGGCATTGTTGACGACAATGCCTCCGAGCATAATGCAACCGACAAACGACTGCACGTTAAAGGTGGTGCCGGTCGCCAGCAATATCCAGATCACTCCGATGGCAGCCAGCGGAATCGAAAACATGACCACCAGCGGACCGCGCAACGATTCGTACAGCGACGCCATAACCATGTAGACCAGCGTCAGCGCCAGGATCAAGGCCAGCGTCAACTCACGAAAAGCTTCCTGCTGCTCCTCATAATCGCCACCGAGGATTACCCCAAAACCTTCGGGGACGGGGATATCGCGCAATGCTTCGCGGATATCGGCAGCGATCAGATTAAAGTCGCGATCGGCGGTATTGGCCGATACCAGCACCATCCGTTCCTGATCCTTGCGTTCAATCTGCACGGGGCCTAGCCCGTCTTCCAGCGTCACTACGTTGCGCAACGCCACCGCGTCGCCACGCTGATTTAACAAGGTCAGATCCAGGATCTCGTCGGTCGCCATGAATTCGGCATCGCGAACCCGAACCCGGATTGGGACTTCCTGACCTCTTTCACGATAATATCCGCTGCCGATCCCGCCCAGAATCGTTTGCAAACCGCGTGCCACGTCGTTGACCGACAGCCCCAGATCGGCGGCCCGCACGCGATCGACCCGGACCGTCATTTCAGGCGCACCCTTCTCACGACTGAGCAGAACGTCGGTAATCCCCGCAATCGGTTCAATCGCCGTGACGATCCGTTGCGCCAGTGCATCGGCCGTCTCGAAATCGTAACCCCGGATTTCAACATGCAACCGTTCATCGCCGCCAATGCCGCCCATTCCGCGCGTGCCCATCCCCTGGGCAGTCCGCACCCGCACGGTCACGCCGGGCAACGACGCCAGACGACGGCGTAAATCGGCGGCGATATCCTCGCTGGAACGATCGCGCTCAGCCATCGGAACCAGACTCAGCCGCAACATCCCGGTATGGGCGCCGCCGCCGCGATGCGAAATTCCGCCGAAATTGGCAATCATGTTTTCACGTTCCGGCACGTGTTGGCGCGTTATCGTCTCGATCCGGCGGAACGCCCGGTCGAGGACCTCGAGCCGGGCGCCCACTTCCGCCTCCACATTGATACGAATTTCGCCCTCATCGGTTGCCGGCATAAACTCGCGGCCTATGCGCGGCGCCATGATCAGGCTCACTCCAAACAGCAACGCCGCCGGCAACATAACCCGCGGACGATGGTTCAGTGCGGTCCGTAACAACCGTTCGTAGCGTGCTTCCAAACGCTTGAAGCCCGTATCGCTGAAGCGCGACAAACGAACCGCCCAATTGGCGCCGCCGACGCGCAGATACCGCCCGCAAAGCATCGGCACCAGGGTCAACGCCACCAGTAAGGATGCCAGTAATGCGAAACTGACGACGTACGCCAGTTGTTGAAACAAGATACCGGCCATACCGCGTACGAAAACCATCGGCAAAAACACCGCCAGCGTGGTCAAAGTACTGGCGATCATAGCGGCCGTTACTTCAGAACTGCCCCGCATGGCGGCATCCCGTCGGCCTGCGCCGCCCTCGCGATGACGGTAAATATTCTCGAGAACCACGATCGCGTTGTCCACCAGCATGCCGACACCCAACGCCAATCCGCCGAGGGTCATCAAGTTCAAGGTGAATCCGGCGAAATAAATCAAGCTGAAGGTTGCGACAATCGAGACCGGAATCGCCGTGGCAATAATCATCGTACTACGGATATTCCCCAAAAAAACCAGCAGCACAATGACCGCGAACAACCCGCCGAAAACGGCGGTTGACCCAACGTTACTGATCGCTCGCTGAATGAAATCTGAAGCATCCATGACCGGTGTCAGGGTCAGATACTCAAAATCGGTGTTGATCCGCTCGATTTCCCGGTGTACCCGGCGCGCGACCTCAACGGTATTGACATCCGACTGTTTGTACACCGCCACCATCATGCCCGGTTCGGTGTTGACGCGTACCATGCGGCGGATCCGTTCCCAGCGATCGGTTACGGTCGCCACATCACGCAGGCGGACCGGTGCGTCAGACCGTTTTTCGATCACCGTATGGCGTAATTCGTCCAAATCGGCAAAAGTTCCCGGCGTACGCACAATCACATCGTGATCGCCGCGTTCGACCGTTCCGGCCGGTAACGTGATGTTGGCAGCCCGGA
The DNA here is from genome assembly GCA_003565195.1 of PVC group bacterium. Lineage (GTDB taxonomy): Bacteria > Verrucomicrobiota > Kiritimatiellia > CAIKKV01 > PXCX01 > PXCX01. The sequence goes on from PXCX01000288.1 coordinate 12,197, forward strand.
TGGCGGCTACAACCCGGTCCAACGGCAACCCCAGCGCTTGAAGACGTTCAGGCTCGATTTGCACCCACACTTCGCGACTCAGTCCGCCCCACACCGTCAATGAGGCAACACCCGGAACCCGTTCGATCCGGTAGGCGATCTGATCCTCGATCAGACGGCGTAAATCGAGCGGATCCATCGAACTGGCCGCCCCCATGATCATGATCGGAAAGGCCGCCAGGTCGAACTTGCGCAACATCGGTCGGTCGGCATCGTCCGGCAGCCGGCCGATCACGCGATCCAGGCGGTCGCGGATATCGTTGGACGCTTCATTCAAGTCCGTGCCCCAGGCAAACAAGACACGCACGTTACTCGAACCTTCGGTTGAGGTGGACGACACTTCTTCGACGCCGGGAACGGCCACCATGGCCTGCTCGATGGGACGGCTGATCAGTTCCTCGACTTCGGCAGGACCCGCATTTTCGTAACGGGTCTGAATGCTGATCGTCGGATAGGTGATATCAGGCATCAAATCAATCGGCAGCCGGGTCAGCGAGACGCCGCCCAGAATCATGATGATCAGGATGATCATCATGGTAAAGACCGGCCGAACAATGCTGAAACGGGAAATATTCAATGGCTTAATCCCTCAATCGATCAATGGTTATCATGCAATCCGGCCGGAAATCATGACGCTTCATTCCTGCGCGTTCCTCGCGTTCGCCATCTGAACAGCACGGCCGTCGTCGAGCAGATGCTGACCGAGCACCACCACCCGGCCGGATAACGGAGGATCGACAATTTGCACCACGTCAGCATCAGCGACGCCGGTGGTTACCGGAATGAATTTCACGGTACCGGATTCGGGGTCGACCTTGAAGACACCGTTTTTGCCATCGCGCCGCACCAGGGCCGGCAGCGGCACGACACAGGCATTTTCGGTCACAGCGAACACGATTTCAGCGCGCACAAACATTCCCGGACGCAATTGCTGGCGCGGATTCTGGAGCGCGATTTCCACGCGGGCCTGGCGCGACCGTTCGTCGATACGCGGCGCCAGGCGGGCCACGGTTCCGGTAAAGGTCTCCCCTGGCAGGGCATCGGCGACCAGCCGGGCCGTCTGGCCGACGGCAATGCGGGGAACATCGCGCTCCACAACATGCAGGACCGCCGTCAATTGATCGATATCAAGAATCGAAACAATGGGTTGCCCGGCGCTCAGCATGGTGCCTTGATGCACATGACGCTCGCCCACCACCCGGGATGTGTCGGCTTGTTCCCAGGCTGCATGTATCCGGGTATACGCCAGACGAATACGCGCGGCAGCCAGTACGGCCTCACGCTGATCGCGTTGCGCCTTGGCCACCTCGCGTCGCGCGAGCGCGGCATCATATTTCGACTGGGCGGCATCGCGTTCGCTGTCCGAGACCACGCCCTGTTCGTGAAGTTGCTTGGTGCGCCTGCGATCGCGCGCCGCAATCTCATAGGCGCTGATACTTTCCGCCAGCGTGGCTTCCGCCACATTACGTTCCGCGCGTGCCTGTTCCACCTGTTGCGTATATTCTTGATCGTCAATCACCGCAATCAACTGGCCGTTAGTAACGCTATCACCGATATCAACCTTCAATTGCTGTAACCGGCCGGATATGCGCGGCGCCACCGTGAAATCCGCTTTGGGATGCAAGGAACCGCTGAAGGTTGAGCTTTCGCTGACCGTCATGCGCCGTACCGGCGCCGTTTCCACCGGAACGGGACGCGCTTCGCCGCCGCTGCGACGCATTCCCGGACCATCATCCGTGGCCGTCGCATCGCCGCGGTTCGCGGTATAATAGTGATACCCTAATCCAGCGACAACCACCAAAAACAGCGCGACACCCAGTTTTTTCATCCCAGCCATTGCCTACCTCTCGTCGTGATCCGTCGTTATACCTATTTTAACATGTATTAATGGATTATAGGTTACCATTTCAACAATCACATCGTCAAGCAGACGAGGGACGACCCTCAGGGCAAACGCATCTTAATTCTGGCACAATCCGAATTTCACGATTACTGGAGACCGAATAAGTCGATCGACGAAGGATATCCGAGTAAGGGTTTCGAGGAAGTGTGCGTTTAAGCGTACGGTTAAGCGTCCATAGCGTGCGAAGCCACACTTACTCGCCTTCTTAACCGCCACCCTTTTCTCGGACACTCTTAACCGACTCGCTTTTGTCCTGAGTAAGCGTTTTGAGTAAGCGGCCTGAGTAAGCGTTTTGAGTAAGCGTTTTGAGTAAGTGTTTTGAGAGTACGTGATATAGAGTACACACCTCCAAGCACCTACTAAACACCTACTCAGGAATTTTAGCCTGCCACCTATTCCCTCGAAAGCGGCGCGGCGCGCATTCAAAGAAGACCAGCCGCTTATGGCAAAACTTCAAATCATTGCAATATTCCATGGGATGACAGTGAAAGTAAAAGATACGTGCCACAATGACGAAATACCTACGTATCACGGCGTAGCGCGAAGCGCGTAAGACGGAAGTCCGAAAGAAATCGGAAGTCTGAAATCCGAATTCATCGAAATATTATGTAAAAGCCTCTTAAGTAAGTGCCATTCCTGGCAGCCTCCATTTCGACCAAAGCAGCGAGCACTTCTCGCCGCCTGCGGCTTTCTGGTAGTAGATGCTGTACAGGCTGCCGTCAGCCAGTTCGACGGTCGCGGGATAGCCGAGATCGCCGTCCGGGCCGTCATCGCGGATGATCCAGTCGTGTTCCCAAGTCGCGCCGTCGTCGTAACTGAAAGCTACGCGCTGGCCGAAGGGCGCCTGGCGGCAGCCGTAGGTCAACACCAGCACGCCGGAGGAATGGCGGATGATGTGCGGCGGCGAGCCGTGGAAGCCGAGCGGCCGCGCCGGCGTCCAAGTGCAGCCGCCGTCGTCGGACTCGGTCTGCATGAGGCTGAACGAGGGAATGCCAGCGGCTTCAATGGTCTTGCCGCTGTGATCCTGGATGCGGATCATGCCGATCAAGCGTCCCGAAGGCAACTCGACCACATGGGGTTCGTGGTAGTTGACCGGATCGGTGTGCGGAGCGACCGGCACGGAAGCGAGCGTATCCCAGGTACGGCCGCCGTCGGCGCTACGGGCGGCGGTGATGACGCTTTCGCCCATGTCGTTCCAGGTGCCGTAAAGTTTGCCGAGATACAGCAGATCGCCATTGCGCAGCAGGATCGGGCCATGCGGCGCGGAGACCGGCACGCGGATCGGTTCGCCCCAACTCGCGCCTGCGTCGTCGCTGAGCATCACCCAAGAGCCGAGCAGCGACTCGACGGTTTCATCCGTCCAATCCTTGAACACGTCGGCCCAGGTTTTGCGTTCCGCTTCCGGCAGCCAGCCTGCATCGGCATACTTGCGGGTATCTGAACGGAACCAGGAAACCAGCAGCTTACCGCCTCCGAGGTTCACCACGCCCGCGTCGCGGTCGTCGATCATCGAGTCCTGAATCACGCGCGGATCCGACCAGGTGGCCCCGTCGTCGCGACTGACGTTCAATACCGTCTTGCCCCAGGGACAGATGTGTTCGGCCCGTAGGCCCGAGCTGGCCACGACCAGCGTACCGTCATCGAGGCGGACCACCGAAGGCCAGCCGAAGTAGCCGTAGCGTTCGCCGGGCAGCCGGCAGATGGTTCCGTGTTCCGCACTCAATTTACGGGTTGTCTGCTCATTCATGTGCGTGGTTCCTTTCCTTGTGTTGATGTTCCCTGAGCTTCGTCACCATAGATCCGCCACCACAACCATCCGCCGAGCCCGACCAGACCCATGATCGAACCGATGTTGATAATCGAACCGCGGTCGGCCATGATTTCGCCCAGGACGCAAACAACGTTGTCACGCTTAGTCACTGGTTGATGAGTTTGAATCATGACTCCTGGTTATTTAACCTATTCGTGTTCATTGGTGTCCATAATCAAGCACGGTAACGGTTCATTTCTCCATCCCGGGTTCACGCAGCAGCTCGCCAATAGAAACAGGGCGGTTCTGAACCGCGGAGCGGTGCAGTGCCACGCCCGTGAGTACCGACAGCACACCGTCTTCGAGCGGCGCCATGCGCCGCACCTTCTCCTGCGGATCCGGGCCACGGAACAGATCGTCCCGCAGCAGCGGGTCGCTGCCGCCGTGACCGCCGGGAAGCACCGGTGAGGCGATAGAGTGCCTGGCACCAAACAGCTCGATGAGCGTGACCTCCTCGCGGCGCGGCGCGGGCATGGGCTGGCCCTGGCGTCCCGCAATCAGTTCCGCCTCGATCCGTCCGCCCAGGCCGTTGATGCCGAGGCGGAACCCCTCATAAGGCGCAGAGGCCACCAGGCTGTAGTTCAGCACTGCACCGCCATCGTACTTAACGATCGCGCCGTAGGTGTCGTCGATGTCAATCTCCGAGTCATAGATACACTTGCGCGACAGCGGCGAATCGTAATGGCTGAAGGCCTGGAGCCCGCTGACATGGTCATCGAGCTTTATGTTCTCGGGCGCCCCGCGCCATTCATCGCGGTGCCAGCGCATGTAGTATTCGCACTGCCGCCGCTCCGCGCAGGACGGGCAGACCCGGCCGTCCTTCCGGGAAGGATTGCGCGGGCCGTCCGGGCCGAAGAAGTTCAGGGCCCCGTAACCGTAGACCTCCACCGGTTTCTGGTCAATCCACCAGCGGATCAGATCGAAATGATGGGTTGACTTGTGGATATTCAGCCCGCCGGAAAATTCGCGCAGGCGGTTCCAGCGCATGAAATAGGAGGCGCCGTGGTGCGTGTCAAGGTAGTAGTTCATGTCAACGCTCACCACCTTGCCGATGCGGCCGTCCTGGAGCAATTCCCGGATCTGTGTGCAGGTTGACTCATAACGGTAGTTGAAAGTAACCATGACCCGGCCGCGGCTTTTCTGTTCCGCGTCGAGAATCGCGCGCGCCTTCACTTCATCGGTGGTCAGCGGTTTTTCGCAGAACACATCCAGGTTATGCTCGAGCGCCCGGATCACATACAAGTCATGTGCTGCGTCAACAGTGGCAACAATGACCACATCCGGTTTCTGTTCCAGCACCATCCGGTCGAAGTCCTCCGGCGCATAGCCCGGCACATTCGTTCCCTTAATCTCGTTCATCATCGCTATACGGCGCGGATTGATGTCCACATACGCGCAGAGTTCAGCGCAATCCTGATAAGCCGAAAGGATCGGTTTGATGAACATAGCCAGAGCCCTGTGGCTAAGGCCGACAATAACATAACGTTTTTTCATGATTTTCCTTGATTTCATCGAACTAAAAACCGAACTTCTCCTGGTAGAAACGCTTCATGGCCCGGATCGGGAATGCCGTCCTGCGGCCGCCGTAGAGACGCATGAAAAGATCCGTCATCGCCGCCTTGTCGGGATTCGTGCCGTGGTTGTCATCAGCAGGCATCCGTTCAGGCGCCGCGCCCCATCGGAAAGCGGTACAAACGCAGGTTCCTGCACAATCCCGCCGGTCGCCGGGTTCAGTGCGTTGACGACTAATTCGAACAGCAGTTCGTCTGGCCGTTCCTCGCAACCGAGGCGCCGCCACGGCACGACCGCCGCCAGTTCGACACCGCCGGGGAACGGCCAGACGGCCAGGGATACATCCGTTGCCTGCAGCAGCTCGGAACCGGATTCGGTGCGACTCAGGGTGTCGGCACTGACACCATCAGCGCACGGCAGCAGGAACAGCTTCGGCTGCGCCGGTGTCTGTCCCTGCGGTGCTCCGGCCTTTGACTGCGGGAACGCGAGCAGCTCGAAGCCGGTTCCGTGCCATGGCACAGCCGGGTCCGGGCGCAAGTGCGGTTCGTGGAACAATGCATGCACAAGCAGTGCATCGTTCTGCGCGCCTAACCTGACCTCGGCCAGCAAACGCTCGCCATGCCGGATCCGGCGCGCCGGTACCTGGGCCAGCAGCGCCTGCACCCGGGCTGGCACCTTCGTTTCCGGAACCAGCGGCACCTGCCAGGAAGTCGCCTGCGGCGCGAACGCCAGACCGCGCGCGGGAACTGTCAGCATGTCGGCCGGTTCGCAGTCAAGCCAGAACGCTTCCACTTCCGCGGCGACGGTGAAGGTGACCGTCTCACCATGCGTCGCGCCGGGTGGCAGTACAAAACGCATCTCACGCATTGATGGCGCCCCGGCGTGCCCGGCAGGGCCGCTCTCGAATCTGACGCAGCCGTGTGCCGGCATCCGCCCGAGATTGGTGAGCGTGATCACAAAGGCAGCGTGCCGATCATCCGCAGTCGCCGCATCCGTTGCCGACACGGGCTCGATGACAATGTCCACCACCGGCACGTCGTTCGACGGCAGCGCAAAGCGGCCGGCGTAGTCGGCGTAGGTTGCCGGGCGCTCGGCGCCTAAGCGCGGCCCGGCGGCGCGCCAGTCGAACGTCTCGAAGCCGATGGCGTGCACGGGCGAGTCGGGGCGCAGCGCGAAATCGCCGCCGGCCGCGTCAGTGAACAGCGGATCCGCGACGACCGCCCCGGTGTTCTGCCCGGCGGCCTGCAGGGCGTCGAGCGGCTCCCGGTTGAACATTGGCGGTGTACCGTCCAGCGTCCAGAACAGGTTGTCGCGCATCGAGAAGTGCGCGCGCGCCCAGGACCGGCCCTGGAACAGGCCATTGGCGGTGACGACCACATTGTGCCGGAACACCGTCGATCGATGGCGTTCGCATTTGCCCAGGTTCACGTGATCCTCCCTGCTCAGCGCGAAGATGTTGTGCTGCACGAGATTATCGCGGCCGTAATGGCACGAGAAGGCCGCCTTCTGCGTGCCGCAGACGAGGTTGTTCTCGAACCGGATCTGGGCGCTGCCCTCGTCCGGGTAGATACCCCAGGCGCCATAGCCGTAGCAGGCGATGTCGTGGATAATGTTGCCGCGCACGGTCGTGCCGGGCTGACGGCCGAGCGTGTAGATACCGCCGTTGTCGCTGAGGATTTCGCGCTTGTTGATGTGATGGATATGATTGTTCTCGATGCGGTTGCAGACGGCACGCGTGGGCTTGTAACCCCAGGTCCAGCCGCAGGAGATGCCCGTGTAGGTGCAGTCGAAAATGCGGTTGTGCACGACACGGTTCCAGCCGCTGTTGCCGATCCAGATACCGACCGCACTGGGAAAGAGGTGACCGCAGTCGCGGATGCTGCAGTCGGCGACCGTGGTGGCGAGCGGCAGCAGATCCGGTCGGCTGGCGACCGTTTTCCCGGTGGCGCTGGTATGCTCCCAGCTCTCGTGGCCGATCTTGACACCGCCGGCGCCGGCATCGTGGACAGTGCATGCGGCGATGGTGTTTTCGGTGCTGCCGGCAAGCACTTCGATGCCGTAGCCGTTGACGTGCGCGACGTGGCAGCCGTAGAAGGTGCAGTCCTCGGCGCCTTCGAGTACAAGTGCGCCGGGCACACCCCAGGCGGCCTGGATGTAGCCCGGGCAGTCACGCGGCAACTCCCAGTGCTGATGGGCGAAGGCCAGATTCTCGAACTGGAGATGCGCGGCGCGGCGGCCGGCATTGTCGCCTTCGATGCGTACGAGTTCGGTCAATCGCGGCGCCGTGATCACGGTGTTTTCCATGGTCTCACCAGCCAGCGGCAGATAACGCAGCAGGCCGCTGCCACGGTCCAGGTACCATTCACCGGGCGTATCGAGCGCTTCGAAGACGTTTTCGACCACGTACCGGGCGAAGTCATCGCGTTCGTCCCTGAGACTGCCGAGACTGTTCGCTTGGAAATATGCAACGTTAGTCGCCTCATCAATGTCCTTGAATCGGTGATGCGTATCGAACCAGAGCTGGTAGGTGATCAGTTCCGCGTCCTGCCAGTTATGCCAGCGCCGGATCTCGCCCGGCGCGAAACTGGCGCGGTCGGGACCGTGGCACCAGCGATGCCCCGTGTCCGGAAAGTCGGCTGTGCCGATGAATCGATAATGGCCGGTTTTCGGCAGGCGCGGACGCGGACGCGGCGCGTCGTTCACGTAAAGGCGAGTGAAGTTCCAGCGCCCGGCGGCGACATCCGGCAGTTCGACCGTCCAGCAACGCCGGCCGTTGTGCTCAGTTTCACGCCAGCCCGTGATGCGCCGGCCACCGCTGACGACGGGTGCGGCCCCCGGTGCCGCCGCATAGCGCACCGGACAGCCCGCCGTGCCGCTGTCCACAGGCGTGAAACGCAGCGTTTCCGCCAGTTCATAGATGCCGGCGGCGATCCGCACGGTCACCGCTGCTCCGTTTCCGGCTTGCGCCGCCTTCAGACAGCGCACTGCATCGCGTGCCGCAGCCAGCGTCGCGAACGGCCCGTCCGTTCCGTTGGCCGTCGGCTCCGCCCAGCGGCCGGTCCACTGATCGTTACCGCCCGGAGACACATATAGCGTGATTTCATTCATGTCAATGTTGCAGTAAAGGTCGCTCATCAGGGTTTTCCTTTGGTTTCAAGGTCGCTGCACAAGATAAACCTGCGGGGTTCCCGTGCAGTCGGAGGTGTAGGCGATCCAGCGGCCCGAAGGGCTGAAAGAGGGATGCGGATGCGCGCCAAAAGTACTGGCATCCGACGAGATGCCCGCATCCGGCCAGCACAGGGTTTCCACGGTTCCGGCCGCGATGTTCAGAAGAAGCAACGGATTGTTGTTTGCCTCCTGCACATCAATCGCCATGAATCGGCCGTCCAGGCTGGTGGCCGAGTGGCCGAGAAAGCGCCGGTCGTCGGTATAGTGCGTGGTGATCTCCCCGCCGCCTTTGGGAACCGACACGATCGAAGTCGGCACCCAGCCCGGCACACACTTACGGTGGGCGTAGATGTGGCTGCCGTCCGGAGCCCAGTGCTCATGCGTGCAGCGCCAGCCCGCCGGCATTACCAGCAATGGAAACGCCTCGCCTGTCACCAGATCGAGCTGACACGCGCGCGCCCGGCGCTCGTACGGCGCGTCCAGGTCATTCTGGCAATCAGGATTGGGGCAGAACGATGCCGTGCGCTCGTCGTTCGGCACCCAGCGCGGATGTGAAATGCCCTCCCGGCGATGATAAACCGGCTCGATCGCGCCGGAACCGTCCGTCGCGGCAACCGCCAGCGTCGAGCCCTCGCCGGAACGCGGCCGGTACATGATCAGCGCCCTCGAACCGTCCGGACTGAACGTGAGATAGCTGTGCAGGTTCCCGTCGGCCACGGCGGATGCGTCCACCGCGCAGCGCTCTTCGCCGCTGGCTGCGTCCACCGCCCAGATTCGCGGGCCTGCGGTGTAGAAGACCTCGCGCCCAGGTTCCGGCACATTCAGCGTTTCGCGCGCGACTCCCGCGCGGTCGCTCACCTGCACAAGTTCGCCGCTCGCGATCTCGCACCGGAAAATCTGCCAGCTCCCGGTCCGGTTCGAATCGAAGAAGACATAGCGTTCGTCGGCGCTGAACGGACACAACGCCGCATACGCCCCCCAGTTCTGAGAGCGGTCGCCGGTCAACTGGACGACCTCGCGTCCGGTCTTCGGATCGGCAAACACGCGCTTCTCTGCCCTGAATCCGGTCATTCGTCCCATTATATCGTAATCGCTGTGTTATATTTGCTTACCGTCAATCATTTCGAGTGCGAGCACGAGTGCCGCTTCGCTGAATACGAGTATGATTTAATTGCTGGCTCCGAAAAATTACTTTCTTGTTATCATAATTTTAGCCGAAACAACAAGAAAAAATTGCACGATTCTGACCGCCTCGAAGTGCACCAGCCGCGCGGATGCTGTTCCGGCGGCAGTTCAGGCTGCCGGCGCACACCGCGGTAGTCGCATCCCGGAAAAAGTTTTGAGGACGACAAAAAAAGACATTGAATTATCGTCACTGACTGATATGATAAAGACTGCCAGCAATCGAAGCTATCCAAATTATAAGTTGAAAGGTCGACGCGCGCATGCTGCGCGTGCCGTAACAGTTTAACCCTGGGAGCGAAGAAAACCCATGAGAAAAAATTTTCAAACTTATAGCGCCAAACATCTGGCCGGCGCCGCACTGCGTCTTTGCGTGGTCTTGATTGTGCCGGCATGGCTGGGTTCAGGCTGTGTCGCACCGTACGCCGACACCGCCGCCGCCGAGGATCAGGCACGTTTCCGGACCGAATTAGCGAACCTGCAAGAGAACGTGGAGCGACTGCAAAACCGGCTTGAGATCGTGCATGAGGAACAGGAACAACTTTTGCGTGAACAAAACCGTTTAAGCGACACTCTCCAACGTCAGCAGGCAAGCGAACTTGCCCGGTTGCGCCAAGCCACCGATGACCGTTTCAATGCGCTTGAACAACAACGAGAAAAAGAACGTCGCGAAATGATCGAGCAAGTCACCCAGCGGATAGCCAACCATCTTGAACAGGCAACCGCGCGCACGCCGCCGGCCCAGGCGCCGCGCACGGAATACGGCCGTTACCACGAAGTACGTGCCGGTGAAACCCTATCGGAAATTGCGGCTGCATACAATGTGCGGGTCAATCTGATCGTGCAAGCCAACGAAATTGAAAATCCGGATCGGTTACGCATCGGGCAACAACTGTTTATTCCCGACTGATCCCAATAACACATAACAAAAGCGAACGGACCGGCCAGCGGACATTCGCCAAGGAGCAATGCATCATGGAATTAAACGCTGAACAAAAGCAAACGGTCGCCGACTGGGTGGCCGAAGGTTGCGAAATCTCGGAAATCCAGCGGCGTATCGCCGCGGAATTCGGGATTAAAATGACATACATGGATGTCCGTTTCCTGTTACTCGATCTTGATGTCACACCCAAGGATAAACCGTCACCCAAGCCGGCGGCACAGGCGCCGGTCGATGCCGGCACGCAACCAGCCGCCGACATGCAGGGCGGTGGCGGCGGCGGCGTAAGCGTCAGTTTCGACAAGGTGGTCCAGCCCGGCGCCGTGGTCAGCGGATCGGTCAACTTCAGCGATGGCGTGTCCGCCACCTGGTTGCTTGATCAGACGGGACGACTGGCAATCAATGCGTCAAAACCGGACTACCGCCCCAGCGAACAGGATCTGCAACAATTCCAGGTTGAATTGCGTAACGGATTGCAGAAAATGGGGTTTTAGTGCCCCCTACGACGATTGCCATCAAAACGGTCGGTTGCCGACTGAATCAGGCCGAAACGGCCGAAATCGAGGCGGCATTCCGGGCCGCCGGTTTTCAGATCGTCACACCGAGGGCGCAAACCTGTGACGTCGGCATTATACACGGCTGCGCCGTCACCGCCGCTGCCGAACGCGAAAGCTTGCGTCATGCGCGCACGTTCCGGCAACGCCATCCCCGCGCATGGATCATCGTTGCCGGCTGTGCCGCCGAACAGACGCTTCGCCACGTGCCGTCCAGAACCGGGAACGCTGTCGTCGATCAATGGGTTGGGCAGACCGAAAAACAGCGGCTGCCGGCGCTCGTGGCCCAAGCCCTCAACCAAACGGCCGGACCGCCGCCGTTGACGTCCTCCGACCTGACCTTCGCCGGTTGGCTTAATGGTCGGCGCACCCGTGCCCTGGTGAAGGTGCAGGACGGGTGCGCGTTCCGCTGCGCTTACTGCATCGTCCCCTTGCTGCGTTCCCGCCAAATCAGCCGACCGCTTAGCGCTATCTTAAGCGCGGTCCAGCGCCTGAGCACCGAAGGATGCCGCGAAATCGTGTTGACCGGCGCCAATCTGGGTTGCTACAACGATCACGGTCGCCGGCTACCGGATTTATTGCGTGCGCTTGTCGAAATCCCGCAAGGTCCCCGCATCCGGCTCAGTTCAATCGAATCGTCAACCGTTGAAACTGCGGTCATTGAGATGATGGCACAATCGGACCGGATTTGCCGTTATCTGCATCTGCCGCTGCAAAGTGGCGACGACGCCGTACTGCGCCGCATGGGCCGACGGTATAGCGTTGCCGATTATCGGGAACGCATCGCCTTCGCAGCCCAGTCAATCGAAGTTTTCGGATTGGGCACCGATATCGTAACCGGATTTCCCGGCGAATCGGAATCGGAATACGAAAACACGGTGCGCCTGGTGGAGCAATTACCGTTCACCAACCTGCATGTTTTCCCTTTCAGTCCGCGGCCCGGCACGCCGGCAGCCGCCATGGCCGATACCGTGCCGCCGGATCTGAAACGCAAACGGGTGCGCCGCTTGAACGCCATCGGCGCAAAAAAACAAGCCCGTTTTGCCGCGCAACAGAAAGGACGCCAGGTGACCGTCCTGCTGGAACAAGTCGATCAAGCGACCGCCAGCGGTACCGGCTGGACATCTGAATACCTCGCGGCCCGCGTTCAGGGAGGCATGCTGGAAGTGAACCAAGTCGTGCATCCAACCGTCAGCGGCAACGAGAACGGTACCCTGCTGGCGTTGGCATAAAAACTGTTCTTAAACGTATTCTTCGCCGCTGCCACTTACAAAAATTAATCAGTAGCATCCCATAGGGATGCGGAATATTGGAATGCTGGAATTATGGAATGTTGGAAATTGATGCAAATATGATGCTTACGTTTTCAGCGTCCGGTGATGCTCCAATTTTGCGTTGCATGTTTTCCGGCTTGTAAAACATCGGTTTTGGCCTCTTGTCATTATTCCAATCTTCCATCATTCCATGATTCCATGGGATGACAGTGAAAATTAATTGCAAGTGAAAGGAATTTACGATATGATTCATGCTCGTTTTCATTCAGGTATACTCCATACCGTACCTGCTGGGGAGACATGAAGATTTGGAACTTATCCATGCGATCTGCTATCAACTCGAAAAAAACGCTGCATAGCAGCGTTTATGCAACGTGTTTCCTGCTTTTGACATGCGGTCTTACGGCGGCCGATGACGCGGCGCCGGCACAGCCGCCGGTCTATACCCTGGAAGAATGTCTTGCGATCGGATTACAGCGGGCTGAACCGTTGCAGAACGCGTACCGCGATGAACAGATCGCCACCAAAAGAATCGGCGAAATCCGGGCTCAAATTTTTCCGCAATTATCGGTTTCGGCCGGTTATACGCGTTTGGACTCCGTGGACACGGTCGAGTTCGGCGGCCAATCGATTGAAATGGGATCTGAGGACAATCTATCCGCCGAAATCAGCTTGCGGCAGTTGATTTACGCCGGCGGCGCCGTGCGCGCCGGATTACGGGCAGCCCGTGATTATCGTGAATTGACAACCCATCAAACGGCGCGGATTCGGGCCGGCTTGATTCGCGATATCCGTTCCGGGTTCGTCGATTTACTGTTACTTGAATCGGTGACGGCAGTTCATGAAAAAAACGTCAGCCAATTGCGCGATCTGGCTGCCCAGACCGAGCAACGGTTCGCACAGGATCAAGCCTCGGAATTCGATACGCTGAATGCCCGCGTCCGGCTGGCCAACGCCCTGCCGGGCCTGATACAAGCCAGTAACAATTGGTCGGTTGCCCGGAGCGCTTTCGCCAATTTGATCAATCTGGACGAGCCTGACTTCGCCGTTGCAGGCGAATTGGCGTATGAACCCTATCAAGAAGCGCTGGAACCGCTGCTTGCACGGGCCTTGACGATGCGCCCCGAAATTATGGCAATCGAACAACGTTTGGCGCTCCAAGATGGCGCGATTCGCAATGAGCAAGGCGCCTATTATCCTAACATTCAACTGACCGCCGGTTACCGCGGCCAGGATCCGCCGGGCACGATCGCCACCGAGTCCGACTGGGATTGGCGCGGATCGGTCGGTATCCAGGCTCAATGGGATTGGTTCGACGGCGGCGCACGCCACTATCGGATAAGACAACAACGGATCGAACGCGAAAAAACGGTCGCCGACCGGGCCGCCTTGCGACGCAACATCATGCAGCAAGCGCGCCAGGCCTGGTTAAGCGTCCAACATGCGGCCGAAACGGTGGCGGCATCGCGCGATACGGTGGCGCTGGCCGACCGGTCGCTGGCCATCGCCGAGACCCGTTACGAAAGCGGACTGACCACACGCCTTGAGTATACCGAGGTCAGTCTGGCAAGAATGGAAGCTGAACTGAACCGGTTGCAGGCCATCCGCGACCACCGCCAAGCGGTGAATGCGTTACGGCATGCCATCGGAGATTATTGAGGAGTAACAGCCATGCGATGGCGAATAAATAAAGGCTTAACCATTTTCTCGGCCCTTCTGTTACTGGCGGTGGGGCTGGTGGTTTTACTGATCGTGTTGCGGCCGGAAGCCCCGCAAATCGATCCGCCGGCGACCCAAAGGATAGCCGTCACAACCCTGGACGTCGAGCCGCAGTCGCTACCCGATATCATCCTTTTGCCGGCATACACCGTACCGTTTGACGATGTCACCGTCGCCGCCGAACAGGCCGGCCGCATTATCAAACTGTATATCGATCAAGGCGATACCGTCGAAGCCGATGCTTCCCTGTTGCAAATCGATGACCGCCCATGGCGTACCAGCCTGCAACGCGCCGAACTGGCGTTGCGTGACGCACAACGGGACGTCGAACGGGTGCGTGAACTGCATCGTTCGGGCGCGATATCCCAAAGCGAACGCGATGCCGCTGAAACCCGGTTCGAAACCACTCAACTGGCGCTGGAAGAAGCTCAAATCCAGCTTGAACGTTGTACCCCGACAGCCCCGCTGGGCGGGATAGTTGAAAACCGCTGGGTATCAACCGGCGAATACGTGCATCCGGGACAACAGTTGTTCCGGCTGCTTAACACCGACCGGATCAAAATCGTGTTCGATGTTCCGGAACGCGATGTCGGCAACCTGCGTTTAAGGGAACCGTACGAATTCACGTTGGATCCTTTTGCCGATCAGGTTTTTGAGGGTGTCATGCGTTTCATTGCAGCCGCCGCCAATCCGGCCAACAACGCGTTTCGCGCCGAATTATGGATCGACAATCCGGAAGGCCGGTTTCGATCGGGGATGATTGCGCGTGTCCGTCTCAAGCGCCGGCTTCTTGACGACGCGATTGTCTTGCCGTTACAGGCCGTGGTCCCGATGGCAGGCCAGCATATCGTGTATGTTGTTGAAGCGGATCATGCCGTCCGCAGAATCGTGAAACTGGATTCGATCATCGATGGCAAAGCCGTGATCGAAAACGGAATATCCCAGGGCGACACGGTGATCCTTGACGGTAACCGCGCCGTTCTGGACGGCACCCCGGTCACGATCGATAACGATTGGCAGCCGGCGCCGGTCAATGACAACCGGAACACCCCCGAATAAGGTTACCCGATGCTGCTGACCAACTATGCCGTCCGTCAACGCACCGCGGTGCTGGTATTCCTGGTGGTGATGATTATCACCGGCGCCATCTCGTATGTAACGCTGCCGCGTGAAGGGACGCCCGACCTGACGATTCCCTATGTCTTTGTTACCGCCGTCTATCGCGGGGTAGCGCCGGCGGAAATGGAACATCTGGTGACCATCCCGCTGGAAGACCAGTTCATGGATCTGGATAACCTCAAGGAACTGCGCTCGACATCGGCCGAAGGCGTCAGCCGGATCATTATCGAATTCACCGATCGCGAGGATATGGATACCGCGCTGCAAAAGGTCAAGGACAAGATCGACCTGGCGCGTCCCGATTTGCCGGATGACCTGGATGAACCGCAGGCGCAATCGATCAATTTCAGCGTCGATTTCCCGATCCTGATGCTGGCGGTTACCGGCGATCCGGATCTACAACGCTTGAAATTCATCGCCGAAGATATTCAACAGGAAATCGAGGCCATTCACGGCATTCGCGAAGTTGAATTAGTCGGCACCCTGGAACGTGAAATCCGGGTCGAAATCGATCTGCCGCGGGCGCTGGCCTATAATCTGACGATGCCCGAGATTTCGCACCGTATCCGGCAGGCCAACCGGACGATATCCGCCGGCAACCTGGAACTGGACGGGTACTCGCTCCAGATCCGCTTGCCGGGCGAGTTCCGCCAGGCGTTCGAGTTGCCGGATCTGCTGGTCGCCAACCGCGACGGCAGGCCAATATACCTTGCCGATATCGCCACGGTGACTGATACATTCAAGGATGTCGACAGCATATCGCGGCTTAACGGGATCCCCGGGGTTTCGATGCAAGTCAAGAAGCGTTCCGGCGTCAATACCGTCGATCTGGTGGATCAGATCGACGCCGTCCTGGCAACCTACGATTTTCCGCTGGGTATCAGCACCGAAACCACAATGAATCAGGCCCATTATATCCGGATGATGATTACCGAGCTGGAAAACAATATCGTCTCCGGATTCCTGCTTGTGATTGCCGTCTTGCTGATGTTTCTGGGGTTGCGCAACGCGGTTTTGGTGGCATTGGCAATTCCCTTCTCGATGCTGCTCAGTTTCACGGTCATGAATATCATGGACATTACTCTGAACATGATCGTCCTGTTCAGCCTGGTTATCGCCGTCGGGATGCTGGTCGACAACGCGATCGTGATCGTGGAAAATATTTTCCGGTTACGGACCGGAGGCATGTCGCGGACCGAAGCGGCGCGGACCGGCGCCGGCGAGGTGGCCTGGCCGGTGATCACTTCCACCCTGACCACCCTGGCCGCCTTCTCTCCGCTGCTGTTCTGGCCGGGTATCATCGGACAATTCATGGGGTTCCTGCCGCGTACCCTGATCATTGTACTGAGCTGCTCACTGTTCGTGGCGCTGGTTATCAATCCGGCGATTTGTTCGCTGTTCATCAGTACCGCCGGTAAACAACGAATGGATCGCGAACATCTCTTCAAGAGCTGCACCAACTGCTATGTCCGGTTACTGCGGGCGGCCATGAACCATCGCGCCCTGGTCCTGATTTTCGGATTGGTCCTGCTGGTGTTGACGATTCTGCTGTTCGAACGGTTCGGCGGCGATCAGGAACTGTTTCCGGATGTCGAACCTTCGTATATATCCGTCGAGGTCACGTTCCCCGAAGGAATCCCGATCGAACATACCGATGAGGTATTGCGCCGGATCGAAACCGTGTCGGAACCGTATCCGGATGTGAAATACAATCTGGCCACCGTCGGCATGATCGGCGGGCGCGGTATGGGCGGCGGAAGCGGCGCGCATCTGGGCGCGGTCCGGATCGAATTTCTCGACATCGCCGAGCGCGAACGCTGCAGTTTCGAGTTGGTAGATGAAATCCGCCAACGAATCGGTGATATTCCGGGCGCCGACGTCCAAGTGCAGAGAGAACGGGCCGGCCCGCCGGTCGGCGCTGCCATCAGTATCGAAGTTGCCGGCCCGGAATTCGATAGGCTGTCGGCGCTGGCAACCGAAATCATCCGAACCATCCGCGGCACACCCGGCTTGGTCGATTTGACTGACGACTTCGAGGATGCGCGCGCCGAAATCCAGTTTCAGATCGACCGCCAACGCGCCGCCATGCTGGGTCTCGATGCCGACACGACGGGTAACTTCATGCGAACCGCAATCCTGGGGTCGGAAGCGTCCAAATTGCGCGCCGGCGAAGAACAATTCGACATCACCCTGCGCCTGCCGCTCGAGCAACGCAACAGCACCGATCTGCTTGAACAATTGTTCGTTCCCACCGCGGACGGCCGTAACGTGCCGCTTGCCTCGCTGGGAACCATGGAATACGTTGCCGGTCGCGGCGCCATCCAGCGCAAGGATCAACGACGCGTGATCACCATTACCGGCGACGCCGGCGCGGGCCGCGCACCGTCGGCCGTCCTGGAAGATATCCAGCCGCTGATCGATCAAATCCGATTGCCGAGCGGTTACACGATCACATATGGCGGCGATGAACAGGAAATGCGCGAAGCGGGCCGGTTTTTACTGGGATCGTTCGGAATCGCGCTCGGTCTGATCGCGGTGATCCTGGTTATCCAGTTTAATTCAATCGTCTATCCGTTTATTATCATGTTCTCGGTCCTGATGTCGATGACCGGCGTCCTGATGGGCCTGATGATTTGCCGCATGAACTTCGTCGTGATCATGACCGGCGTGGGCATCATCAGTCTGGCCGGTGTGGTAGTCAACAATTCAATCGTGTTAGTCGCCTGTATCCTGCAATATTACCGGGATGGCAACCCATTTAATGAAGCCGTCGTCAAAGCCGCCCGCCAACGCTTGCGACCGGTCTTGCTGACCGCCGTAACAACGATTCTGGCGCTTTTGCCAATGGCGATCGGGTTCAGCATCGATTTTCATGGATGGCCGCCAACTATCATGACCGATGCCGAAACCTCGGCATTCTGGGCGCCGATGGCCGTTGCCGTGATCTTCGGGCTGGGCGTGGCAAGTTTGCTCACGCTGATTCAGGTACCCGTCATGTGCAGCGTGGCCGAATCGCTCTCGCGTTTCGGCCGGCGATTCGCCCCTGAAAACCACTAGTCGCCCAATTATGGGTTGACGCGCTTTGCCGGTTGGCGTATTATACAGGGTGTAGGGGAGATTGGGGATTGACATTCGGGGTTAATTTCAAAGGAGGACGGTCATGAAAAGTTCAAAACATAAGGAATTGCTCGGCAAAAGCGGGCAGGGAATGGTTGAATATATCATTATCGTTGTCGTTATCGCGCTTGCGGCAATCGCGATTATCGGTGTCTTCGGCGATACTATCCGCGACAAATTCGGTGGCGCGGTGACCGAACTCGGCGGCGACGAATCGGCCGCTGACGCGGCCAGAGAAACCGATTCCGCGGATTTCCTCAGGGACCTGGACTGAGGGTTTAGACCATAGACCTTAGACACCCGTGGATCCTGTCGATTGAAGACGAAGACTTAGATTAAGGGGTTGTTTTATGCAACCGGCATGCTTGCGATGCGTGCATTCAGCGCCTCCAAACGCCCGCCGGCATGGTCGCCGCTCGGGGCAGGCGCTGATTGAATCGTGTATTGTGGTGCTGTTGCTCTGCCTGATTTGTTTCGGGTTATTGCAGATTTCACGTTTTTTTGCCGCCCAGGAAATCATGGATTACGCCTCGGCACGCGGAGCGCGCGCCCGTACGGTCGGGTTCAACCGGTTTATGGTGTTTAAAGCGGTTCGGGTCAGCACGATTCCCAGCGCCGGGACCCTTTTATTTCCGTCGCTTGATGGTGGTCCGGCAGCACAACAGGTTGTGGAACAAGCGCGTATCCCGTTATATCTCGGCGCCGAATGGCACGGCAACCTGTCCGGCATTCTTGATTACGACCTATGGGGTGACATCCGGTTTTCACATCAACAGACCGGTTCTGGCAATCAAATCGATTTTCAGGTGTATCAGGATATCCCTTTCACATTCCCTTTGCATCAGTTGTATTATGCCGGTGATTCGTTGGAAATCCGCGGTGAAGCATCGATCGAAAAACATTTCCGGTTATATCTTCAGGATTTGGAATTATGACATGTCCCGGCACAATCAGACGGCAGCGCGGGCAAACCTTGATTTTCCTGTTGATGATCATGCTGGTCCTTTTTTTTGTAGCGATATGGCATTTCGATTTACATAAAATCATTTATGTCAAAGCGCTGAGCCAGAACGCCGGCGATGCCGCCGCCCTGGCGGCGGCACGCTGGCAAGCCGAAACCCTGAACATGATCGGCGATCTGAACATTATGCAAGCCATGGCATTGATGAACGAAGACACCGAAACCGCCGAAAACATTGCCGATTTGCAGGCACGCCTGAATTATGTCGGCCCCCTGATCGGCGCCATGGCCGCCCAACAGGCCGCCAAACACAACCGGATCTACGTCAATCCACGCTTTACCGCAATCTTGCGGGAACACGCCGAGACC
>PXCX01000089.1 GCA_003565195.1 PVC group bacterium
CTAAGTTGTTGCGGCCCAAAGCGTTCAGTGTTCAGGTGTTCAGGGTTCAGGAAATCCGGCCTGAACACTGAACGCTGAACCCCTGAACACTTTCAGCGAAGCTGGCTAGGTTTTACGGAATGCTTCGTAGCAGGGGTCGCTGCAAAAAACATATCTTTCCTGAGTCGTTCCGAACGCGACCTGCACCAGCGAGAAACCTTCTTTCTCCGGATCGGACGGTTCGTTGCACCAGCCGCAGCGGATTTCCTGGGCAGCCACCAGTTGCTTATAGCGCTGTTCCTTTTCCTGTGGTGTCCAGACATATTCCACCCAGGATACCGAACGGCGCGGAATTTGTGCCGCGACGGCATCATCGTTAATCAACACCAGCATATCCTTGGTTGCGTAACAGTTTGACCCGACAATCGGCATGTTGCCGCCCTGTAGATGCACGCGTACCGGACCGTTACGCGGCTTTTCAAACGTTGTCCAGCCGCATCGTTCGCATATCGCCGCAAACAAATGTTGTGCCAGTCGTTCATTGCAATTGGGGCAACGCCCCATGTTAAACATGTATACCCGCTTAACCGAATCTTCGACAGCGGTCTGGACCGTTTTTTTGGCTTCTTTCTGTAATCGCCGACCGGCATCTTCGCTGTCGGCTCCCAGCCACTCCATATCCTGCTCGAGATGCACGCGTTGATCTTCGGGCAACAGCGGTGTATCAATCCGTCCCGATTTATCTTCGAAACCCGCGCGCCGTCGTGTTGAAGATTCCAGCAATGCCCGCTGTTTCGGTGTATCCGGCTTGTCGTCACTATGGTCGCCACCGGATCTTCCCAGCAGTGATGTTAAACGTTCCCTGATTGTCATGGCGTGTTTTCTCCGTCATTCCCGACCGCCGGAGCGAATCCCAGGCTATAATGAAACGCAACGGCTGCCCTCAGCAGTTCGGCCGCCATAAGATTTTGCCGTTGCATGGTATCCGTCAGATCTTTCTGGGCGTCCAATACGTCGCGACTACGGTTTTCACCGAGCCGGAAACGTTCCGATTCGGCTTGCAGGGCAACTTCGGCGGCCGTCACGGCTTCTGAGATCATGCGCAATCGCTCAACCGCCGCACGATATTTTCCTCCGGCAATTTCCATCCGCACCCGATTTTCCTGGTCCAGCTCTCGTTCCCTTTCCTTTAATCCTTTCAACCGCGCCCCCTGCCGGGCGGCTTCAGCATGTTCAGCGACACTCCCCCACGGTCGCGACCATACCAGCGCCGCCTCCCAACCGGTCGCCCGTTCGCGACGGCGGGCCTCCGTCGCCGGCCACCGGTCAGGATCTTCAGCGTGATGCGACACATTCA
This sequence comes from PVC group bacterium, assembly GCA_003565195.1. Taxonomy (GTDB): domain Bacteria; phylum Verrucomicrobiota; class Kiritimatiellia; order CAIKKV01; family PXCX01; genus PXCX01. The sequence goes on from PXCX01000089.1 coordinate 1,337, forward strand.
ATTCCAGCGAAAGATCGGAACGCCGACGTTCCTCCGCCAACTCATAAAACCCTTGCGCCGCCTGCTGCAACGCGATGTTTTCGCGACGATCACCCCGTTGTGCCACTCCGGTTTCTCCGTAACCCGGCACCTCATCGATCGCCGGCGCCTGCCGTGCCCAGCGTAATAAATCGTCCGGATCCGCGTTGATATCCAGCGGCACATCCGCTTGCGTCCCCAGCAGCTCCTGCAAGCGCCATTGTTCGCTTTCAATCGTCTCCCGCACGGAAACCACTTCCTCATGCCGCAGGATCGCCTCCAGGCGCGCGGCCGACACTTGATACTCGGGAATCGCATCAAGCGCGGCCAATGTCTCGGCTTCTTCCAGCAACTTCTCGGCGCGATCCTTCGAGCTGAGAGCGACTTGCAGCAGAGCGCGACGTTGCAGGACCGCGATATACGCGAGGCTGATATCGCGTCGCAATGCCTGCGCCGCGGCAACCCAGCGTGCGTGGGCGGCATCGTATTCGGCGCCGGCAAGCTTATCGCGCAAACGCCATTCCCGGAAACCTCGATCGCGCCATAACGGCCAGCGCCCGTCGATGCTCGCCGTTGTTTCATACAATGAGTCAGCATTGGTATTCGCGGACGGCCGCACGCTGCCGCCGCCCAGGGAAAAATTCAGATAGCCACCCCAGGGGAACGCCATCTCCGCGCCGGCATCCAGCCAGACCCGATCGTCGCCATCAAACCCGCCGGCATGACCCGATCGCGAATACAGGCGCGGATCCCAGAAGCCCTCCAACGCCGTCTGTTCGTATCCGGCTTGTTCGACTTCACGCCAGAAACGTTGCAAGCGGGGATTCTCCTGCAGTCCACGCAAAATCAGGCTTTCAAGTTCGTCGTTTTCGTGCCACCACAAAGCCGAACACATCGACATGGGGAAAACAACCATCAAGGCCCGCAAAAGAAGGCGCTGCAAATTGAAATTCATAATTTCGCAACCGGTATCTTTAATCATCAGAACAACCCGAACAAACCAAAACAATAAAAGATACGGCTCAGATAATACCATTGTTTCGAAAGGAAGCAAGCCCGTTAATTCGCTCTTGAAATCCGTATTACAAAACGATATTATGGAATGTGCGATGGGAACCACGATGGATATCAACACAACGGAAATTCCGGCTGAGGATGCAAGTCTGACGCCGCCGGCGACTGATATGCCGACAGCGCGTCCGCTGATCGTTACGGGCGGCATGGCGAGTTTACTTGCAAAAACCGGGTTATTCAGTCAAACCCAGATTACGATGCTGCTGCAGGTTAGTCGCGCGGAGGGCGTCGGCACCACCGATCTTGTGGTTCGCGAGGGTCTGTCGCCCGAAGAGGTTTACCTGCAGGCTCTGAGCGACGCGACGGGATTACCTTTTCTGCGTTTGGCATCGGTCGCCATCGAACCGTCGGTCATTGAAAAGCTATCGGCCAAAGTCGTTTTTCAATACAACGTGATACCCTACGCCATCGAGGCAGGCGCGCTGGCGGTGGTCACCCACGATCCTTTCACCCCTGGGCTTGCGGACGCGTTACGGATCGCCGCCGACATGCGGATACGTTTTGTTTTGGCCACATCCGTTGACATCGCGCGTGCCGCCAAGAAATTCTACGGGGTTGGCGCTGAAACCGTCGCACGCATGATTCAGGACGATCGCATCGAAGTCGCTCCCGAGGATATTCTGGCCAAATCGGAAATCGGCGAGGACGATCAGGAGGCCTCGATCGTCAAATTCGTCAATCAGGTCATATGGGAAGCATACCAGGAACGCGCCACGGACATTCATTTTGAACCGATGGAAGACGAATTACGCATCCGCTACCGGGTTGACGGCGTTTTACATCCGGCGCCATTACCGCCCCAATTGAACCGTTTTCAGGCTGCGATCATATCCCGCATCAAGGTCATGGGGAACATGGACATCGCTGAAAAGCGGATGCCCCAGGACGGCCGGATTGGACTTCGAATCCAGGCCGAGGAAATTGATATCCGCGTTTCAACCATGCCGACCGTTTATGGTGAAAGCGTCAGTTTGCGTTTATTGATGCGTGGCCAGAGCATGATCCGCCTCGATGAACTGGGCATGTGTGCCGACGACGACGCACTCATCGGGAAACTGATCCACAAACCCAACGGCATCATTCTGGTGACCGGCCCTACCGGCTCGGGGAAGTCCACATCCCTCTACGCGTATTTACGTGAAATCAATACTCCCGAACAACGCATTATCACCGTGGAAGACCCGATTGAGTACGAAATGGCCGGCATCAACCAGATTAGTGTCCGCACGGACATCGGTCTGACCTTCGCCACCGCGTTACGACACATTTTGCGCCAGGATCCCGACGTCATCATGGTCGGTGAAATCCGTGATTTTGAGACGGCCGAAATTGCCATTCGGGCGGCCCTGACCGGGCATCTGGTCTTCAGCACGCTTCATACCAACGATGCTGCCGGCGCGATCACCCGCCTGGTCGACATGGGCGTCGAGCCATTTCTGGTAGCCTCCTCGGTCGAGGCCATCGTTGCCCAACGGTTGGTGCGCCGCTTATGCCGGAACTGTCGTCAACCCGAGACACCGGAACGAACATTTTTGGAAAAAATTGATTTCCCCGTCGATAAACTTGGCGACCACCGCTTGTACGTTGCCAACGGTTGTGAGAAGTGCCGCATGACCGGTTTCCGCGGTCGTGTCGGCATATACGAGATTTTACGCATCGATGAGAAGATCGAGGGCATGATCGTAGAGCGTGCATCTGCCGGAGCGATCAAGCAATACGCCGCGGGCCGTAATTTACGCACTTTGCGTGAGGATGGATGGCTTAAAGCCATGGACGGCACCACGACGGTGGCCGAAGTGTTGCGCGTGACAGAAACAGTAGAGATCGAATAATTTATGCCGTTTTACCGTTACACCGCCCGTTCGAAAGCGGGCGAGAAAGTCGAAGGCACACTCGAGGAAAGCGACAAGGCCACAGCCTTGCGCGCCGTCGAACGGTTGGGTCACATTCCCCTGTCGATTAGCGACTTACAGGAGTCTTCCGGCAAGAAGAAAACCACACCTGTCGGCAGCAAACGGGTCCGTCTCGGCACGATCCTGGTTTTTACCTCGGAACTCCGGGATTTACTGGCATCCGGCATGAAAGTTGGCCAAGCGTTGACGATTCTGGCGCGTCGGCGTTCGGGCGGCCGACTGGACGCGGTCATCGCCGAGCTACGCGACCATATCATTCAAGGACGCAGTCTTTCGGATGCGCTGGCGCTTTACCCGTCCATTTTCCCGTCGCTTTATGTGGCAATGATGCGGGCCGGCGAAATGGGGGGCGCCACCACCGATGCGCTCGAGCGGCTGGTTTCCCATTACCAGCGCTTGCAGGCGTTGAAGGAAAAACTGATCAGTGCGCTGATTTACCCGGCCGTGGTCCTGCTGGTTGGCGCGGCAACGCTGGTCTTTTCGATGGTATTCGTGATTCCACGGTTTGCGGTCATATTCTTCGAGCTCGACAGCACGCTACCTCTTCCGACCCGCCTGCTGATCGAAGCCAGTGACTTCCTGGTACGTTACGGGGTCATTATTCTGGCAGTGCTGGCTGGTGTTGGCGTATTGATCCGGCAAGCGTTGAAGACGGACGACGGCCGCGCCTTCTGGCACCGGGCGCAATTACGATTACCGATCATGAGTTCCATCATCGAAGCCGATGCTTTTTCGCGGTTTGCCCGCACTCTGGCAACCCTACTGACCAACGGCGTACCGGTACTTCAGGCGCTCACGATCGTGGAGCGAACCATGGGCAACACGGTGATCTCGCGGGAAATCCGCAACGCACGCGATCGCGTAACCGACGGTACAACCATTTCCGGACCGCTGGCCGCCGGCCGAGTGTTTCCGCCGCTGATGACCGACATGCTGGCTGTCGGCGAACAAACCGGCGATATTGCCCGATCGCTCAACCATATCGCCAACCGTTACGAAAACGAATTGGATCATCGTCTCAAGATAATGACCACGATTCTGGAACCGCTATTGATCGTGTTCATGGCAATTCTGGTCGGTTTCGTGGCCATCAGCATGCTGCTGGCCGTGTTCGACTTGACCAGCGGTCTGAATGTATAAACCATGAATCCCTCCGATTTCGCCAACACGATAGACCGGACAACCGCGATGCCGGCCCGGCCGATCAGCGCGCTGGGCCTGTTCTCGGGAGGTTTGGACAGTCTGGTGGCTGTCGCCATGATGCGCGACTTGGGCATCACGACGAAAGCCGTAACGTTCGACAGTCCGTTTTTCAATGTTTCACAAACCCGCCAAGCCGCCGAACGGCTCGGTGTTCCGTTACACGTTGAGGACTTCGGACCGACCCTGATCGCAATCATTCAGCAGCCGCAACACGGATTCGGCGCCCAGTTGAACCCTTGTATCGATTGCCATATTGCCATGTTAAGACGAACCGGCGAACTGATGGAAACGATGGGATACGATTTTATTTTCTCGGGCGAAGTTCTCAACCAGCGCCCCATGTCCCAGAATCCGGCGGCTTTGCGTCTGATTGCGCAAAAATGTGGATACGGTCCGTTACTGCTAAGACCGCTCAGCGCCGGACTGCTCGAACCAACTCGCCCTGAAAGCCTGGGCTGGGTGCCGCGTGAACGCCTGGGAAAGATCGAAGGTCGCTCCCGACGCGAACAACTGCGTCTGGCGGAAGATTACGGAATAAAAATCATACCGCCGGTCGCGGGCGGTTGCCGGCTTACCGAACCGAATTTCGCGCGGCGCCTGAAAGATTTGAAAGATCATGAAGGATTACGAGGAATGCGCGCCGTTCACTTACTCAAAATCGGTCGCCATTTACGTCTCAATCAATCCACTAAGCTGATCGTCGGACGCAATGAACGCGACAACATCGAACTGGAAGGCAATGCTGAACTTTATGATCTACTGCTGAAACCCGAAGCGATTCCCGGACCGACCGGCCTGGTGCCCATCACTATCCGGGCCGACGCGCTGCAACAGGCCGCCGCCATCTGCGCCCGCTACAGCGATGCGGAGTCCGGCCAAACCGTTCGCATCCGGATACGTTCGACGCAAGGCCTGGACTATATCGAGACACAACCGGCTTGCCCTGAGAATGTCGAACCGCTGTTGATCTGACCCTGTCATGAACATCCTTTTTTTAAGTCCTCATGTCCCGCATGCCCAGGTCGCCAGCGGATCGATCATTATTTACCATCGGATTCGCCTGCTGGCGCAGCGGGGACATCGTATCGGCCTGGCGGTTTTTGCCGACGAACATGAAGAGCCGTACCTCAAAGAGCTGCGCGAATACGTAAGCGACATCGCCTGGCTTAAGCCGCCCCGGCGCGGACACCGCCACTCCATGACAGGTTGTCTTTTCTGCCGGCTGCCCAAACCTTTTTGCGCCTGTCGGTCTCCTGAAATGCAGCGTCTGGTCGGCCAAATGATTGAACGATCGAAATACGAAATTGCCATCGCCGAATTCACCCCGATGGGCCAATACCTGTATCATAATCCTTACCTTCCGGCAGTGCGACGCGTTATTTCGTGTCACAGTTGCCTGAGCCAATCCGTACAGCGAACGTTGCGGATTGCCGGCAACCATGCCGTCCGCAAACTGCCGTTACGCTTGAGACTACCCGCATTGACCCGGCTCGAGTTCGCCATGTACCAAAGCGCCGATCTGGTATTGGCTTTGACACCGCAGGAAAAAACTGTGTTGCTGCAAGAGGCTCCGAATCTAGCGGTCGCGGTCATTCCTTATGGCGTTGAGATCGCACCGTTCGCCCACCAACGCCAGATCCGCCAAAAAGAGGGGCGGACGGTTGCGCAACGCATTATTATCACGGGATACTTTCGTCATGACCAGAATCGCGACGCGGTCACATGGTTTATCCACAACGTCTGGCCGCTCCTGAAAAAACAACATCCCAAACTGGAATGTTACATCGTTGGCCGAAGCCCGACCGCGGAAATGCTTGCGCTGCCGCGGCATGACCGTCAGATCGTGGTTACCGGAGAAGTCGATGATCTCGCGCCTTATCTGGCGCAATCCGATGTTTACGTCTGTCCCGTGCGGCTCGGCGCCGGATTCCGCGGGCGTATTCTGCAAGCCATGGCAGCCGGCGTTCCGGTCGTTACCACCACTCTGGGTTCGGAGGGGATACCGGCGCAAACCGGGAACAACATCGTGGTCGCCGACACCGCCCCCCTGCAGGTTGCCGGCATCAATTTACTGTTGTCCGATCCCGTGTACCGTCAGCGGATCGCCGACAATGCGTTCAACATGGTATCACGGCGCTTCGCGTGGCAGAACGTCGTCACACCGCTCGAACGCGAATTGCAACGTCTTATCCGATAACAAACAATATCGAGGAACATGTTCATGAATGATAAATCCGCGTCCCGGCAGAAGGCCGTGTCACAATCCTCTGTCCGCCAAACGCCGCGTCGTAACCCGGCCATCCCTCATGTCGACGCCGCCGCGTATCTCAAGCGACTCGAACGCAGAAAACAAGGCTACCAGCGGAAATATTACGCGATGTACACCAGCGTCGCGCACGCCATCGTGACAGATCCTCGCCTCATGACGGTGCCTTTCGACGACCATATGGTCCATCGCGGCGACGGCGTGTTTGAAGTGTTCCTATGCCGCGACGGCGCGCTTTACAATCTCGACGCCCATCTCGACCGGTTGGAAATATCGGCGCGGGCGTTACAACTTCCGTTACCCATGGACCGCGATACTCTTGTTTATTACATCATGCAAACCGTGCAGACCGGCGGACAACCCGACTGCACCGTGCGTGTGAATTTATCGCGCGGACCCGGCGGGTTCAGCGTCAACCCGTTTGAAGCAGTCGCGCCGCAAGTCTACATCGTCGCCTATCAGCCGACGCCGCCGTTCATGCTAAAACAGCCCGCCGGCGCAACCGCCGCCATCTATTCGAAACCGTTACGCCATTTCACCAGGCCGGTCATCAAAAGTTGCAACTATCTTTTCAATGTCATGATGAAGCTTGAAGCCGACGCACGCGGTGTCGATTTCACGATTGCCAGGGATGAAAACGGTTATTTCGCCGAAGGCGCCACCGCGAGTCTCGCCTTTGTAACCCGACACGGCGACCTGCTTTTCCCGCGGCCACGACATATCCTGCGAGGGACCACCGCCGCGCGCGCCAAAACATTGGCACGCGCCTTGGTCCGCCAGCGCGTGTTACGGGGTGTCTGGCAGGCCGATCTATCCTTAGCAACACTGCGTTCGGCCACCGAACTGTTGCTGTTCGGCACAACCATAACCGTCGCCCCGGTCACCGAGCTCAACCGGCGTCGGATCGGCAACGGGAAACCCGGCCCGATTGCAAGCGCCCTTTTCAAGGCCTTGGAACGCGACATTGACAGCAATCCGGCCTTACGCCTGCCCGTATGGAAATCGCGACATTCGACACGCGACACTCGACACCACGGTGATTCTTCCTAATGTATCCACTCACTGTATGGTAATCGTCCCACCCGGATACGCCACACATCACTAAACACCTACTCAGGACAAAAGCGAGTCGGTTAAGGGTATCCGAGAAAAGGGTGGCGGTTAAGAAGGCGAGTAAGTGTGGCTTCGCACGCTATGGATGCTTAACCGTACGCTTAAACGCACACTTCCTCGAAACCCTTACTCGGATACCCTTCGTCGATCAACTTAATCGATCCGCAGGGGCGAAATGGTCCGTCAGAATAGGGACACA
>PXCX01000238.1 GCA_003565195.1 PVC group bacterium
ACTTTATTCATTGACGCCATCGGGTTTCTCCTCTTTTGCAGGTTCCGCCACGGCAACCTCATCCGCTTCGGACGCGACCGCGGTTTGAACCGCATCTGCCTCCTGGGTTCCCGGGTCCGCAACCGGAGGGCGATAACCCCGCGGCAACACGCTAATCTGAATACGGAACAGGCAATCGACAAAATTGCACCGTTTCTTGAGCGCCTCGATTTTGTCCGGTTCCATATTGAAATACAGTTTACCGTACAAACCGGACTCACGTTTCTTGAGCGGACGCGCAAACACCCGCCGCCCGAGTGGAACGCGGTCCAGAACGGCGCCACCCTGTCGCTCAACTTCGGCGCCGAAGGCATCCATTGCTTGGTTGATTGTGTCTTCCTTCACCGTTTCGGCAAAGATGATTAATGCTTCATATGTTCTCAATATCCCGTCCTCCTGCTCAGGTTCAATACTTACATTCCCGCCGCCGATTCCGTACGGCCGGCTTTTTGGGGCGCGGTCCGTTCGGCGCCGCCCCCCGGGCAACCTTCCCTGGAAGGCTCCTGGTTTGCAACCACAATCCCGTTAAACCGGTTCATGGCCGCCGCCAATCCTTCTGTCAACAGGCAACCAACCGCTTCAACCGCGATATCCTGCGTCTGCTCAAAACAGACTTTTTCCCGGCTCGAAAACGGTGTCAACACGTGGCGGACAACATCGCTACCGCCGCGGTTGCGACCAACACCGATCCGCAACCTTGGGAAAGATTCCGAGCCCAACTGTTCGATAATCGAGCGCAATCCCTTGTGCCCGCCGCTACTGCCGCTGCCGCGCAACCGCATCGTTCCTAGGGGGCGGTCAATATCATCCACAACCACCAGCAACCGTTCCAAGGGCAAACGGTAATACCTGACCCACGAGGCGACCGCATAACCGCTGCGATTCATGTAAGTCAACGGCTGCATCAAACAAACCTTGACTCCTTCAATTCCAGCGTTAGCTACCGCCGCACGAGACCAAACACGTTTGCGTAAACGACAACCGGCTGCCGCCGCCAAGCGGTCGACCACGTCAAATCCCGCATTATGCGGCGTTCCCACATATTTCGGACCGGGATTGCCGAGGCCGGCAACCAGACATTCAATGGACGCCATAATACCAGGTCAAAGATGAGCGGTTCACATGCCGTACCGTTCTCGGCGGATCATCCTTTCCTTGATTCCTCCTCCGCTTCCGAGTCCTCACGTTCCTTTCGACCCGATATCACTTCGGGTTCTTCCGATTCGGTTTCCGCCGCCTCGGCGGATTCTTCTTCCTCTTCAGCCCGTGTCGCCGCAACCGTTGCTACCGCGATATCCGCTTCATCAAGGATCGTCAAAGTATTTGCAACCTTTAAATCGCTGACGTGCAGACTCTCTCCCAAAGCCAATTCCGATACGTCAAGCGTCAATTGCTCAACCATGTCCGACGGCAGACACTCAATCGATACTTCACGCAACAACTGTTCAAGGATCCCGCCCTGCTGGGTAACCCCCACAGGCTCACCGGTCAGCTCAATCGGGACGTTGATCTGCAATTTTTCCGTTAACGATACTTCCACGAAATCAGCATGCTGGACATGGCTGCTTACCGGATGATGCTGGACTTCCTTCAACAAAACTTTGCGAGGCTTCTGCCCGCCGATCGAAAGATTTATCAGCAGACTTTCCCCGGAATGTTTGCCGAGCATCTGTTCGAAATCATGGACGTCAAGTTGAATGGACGTCGCCTGCCCTTTTTGGTCGCACAGGACCGCCGGCAAAACACCGTCGCGACGCAATCGCCGGGCGGCGGACGTGCCGGCGCCTTCACGTTTGACGGCACTAACATTAATTTCATTCGCCATAAACTTATTTCTCCTAGCTGCTTCCGCCGCCGGCGCCGTGCCATCCCCACTGAGGATACCGTTGCCTGACAGCGTTCATCTTATTTTTTTTCATTATTGAAAAGGATCGAAACCGACTGATCGTTATGTATCCGCAAAATCGCCTCTCCCAGCAGACTGGCAACCGAAAGGACGGTCGCATGAACTTCCGGCGGTGCTTTAAACGGTACGCTATCGGTCACCACCAGCTCGCGAACGGGTGCATTTTTCAGGCGTTCGATGCCCACCGCAGTCATCGAAGCATGACTGACCACGGCATAAATATCGCCGGCGCCGTGTTTTTTCAGAAAACTTGCCGCCTCACACAATGTTCCAGCCGTCGTCGCCAGATCATCAACAATGACCGCGGTACATCCCTCCACATTACCCACCAGGGTAAATGCATGCACATCGCTTGGGCCGCGGCGTTCCTTGGCCACCAGCGCCAACCCTGCGTTAAGCATCTGCGAGTAGGCGTGCGCCATCTTCAAGCCGCCGGCATCCGGCGATACGATAACCAGATTTTCAAGTTTCTTATCACGAATATACCGTACAAAAACCGGTGACGCATATAAATGATCGACCGGAATATCGAAAAATCCCTGAATTTGCTGGGCATGCAAGTCCATCGTAAGCAAACGGTTGGCCCCGGCGGCAACCAGCAAATTGGCAACCAGTTTGGCCGTAATCGGAACGCGCGGCTGATCTTTGCGGTCCTGCCGTCCGTACCCGTAAAACGGTAACACGGCCGTGATGCGCGCGGCCGATGCACGCCGCATGGCATCAATCATGATCAATAGTTCCATCAGATTTTCGTTGGTCGGGCTGCAGGAAGGTTGAACAACGAAAATATCCTCCCCGCGCACGGTTTCCAAAATACGCACGCAAATTTCCCCATCCGGGAATCGGCTGACTTCCGATTTCCCCATCGGGATTCCGAGGTACTCTACAATTTTTGCCGCCAATGGCGGGTTGGCGTTGCCCGAAAAAACTTTCACATTAAGGCTCCCCCACGCTGGTTGCCCGACTAGGACTCGAACCTAGACTCTGGCCTCCAAAGGGCCGTGTGCTACCATTACACCATCGGGCATCGTTTTTACAACGCGGCTCCATATCACCTGATCCATGCCTTCGACAGCCGCCCGGCGCACACGAACGGCCTCGGCGCGGGTGGCCGAAACCCCGAATACAGTTGCGCCGCTGCCGGCCAGCAAAACCCCCCGGGCGCCCGCTTCCCGCAAGGCGCAAGCCAACAGTTCAAGCGCCGGATACTTTTTAAAGGCAACCGTTTGCAGGCTATTCCGTAGATGCCCGGTCAAGCCGTTAACATCTGCTTCCCTCAAAACGGATGCCACCTTTGTATAATCTTGCGGCGTAAATGTCAAGTCGCGATTCCAGCGCCGGTAAATATCGGCCGTCAAAACAGCGAATCCAGGGTTCAATAAAACCATCCAGAATGGCTTATAACGGCCGGCAACCGGCGGCGGCAACGGCGTCACGGTTTCGCCCCGGCCGGACATCCATACCGGCCCATTCCAGAGCAACGCGGATACATCGCTCCCCAGTTCACTGCCCCATGCCGCCAAACGGTCGCGGCCCAACGACATTCCGAACAACCGGTTCAACCCCAACAACACGCCGGCCGCATCCGCGCTGCCGCCGCCCAGACCGCCCCCAACCGGGATCCGTTTGCGAATCGCGATCCGACAACCCGCCGCCAAACCGTTGCGCCGGAGAAACAGTCTCGCCGCCCGCACGGCCAGATTATGTTCCGGATCGACCGCTGCCAAATCAGTGCCTGACGGCAATCCTGCCGGCTGCATGCTTACTGTAACGACGCCGTCGGTGGGCTCGAGGGTCAGCGTATCATAAAGCGATACCGGGGTCACAAGACTGTGTATGTCATGATACCCATCGTCGCGCTTACCCAGGACATCCAACATCAGGTTCACTTTGGCCGGTGCGTGGACGGTAACGGATCTGGCAATCTCGCTGTTCATGGGACGCAAGCGAATATCACAGCAACCCCCGTCATGTCAAGTCCGCAAAACGGCGAAACGGCGACGGGGGTGGATCGTTTTTTTCTTTGACAGGGAACCGTGAACCCCTGAACCGTGAACCCTCTGAACCATTTTTAAGATTGTATTACGGCACAACCTTGCGTTATAATGCGAGATATGATGCATGTGAAAAACCGTAACGTCTTGAATGTTTTTGCCGGCCTGCTTGTTTTGTTAGGAGTGATCGCGGCGGCGGCTTTGGAACCGGAGAACGACGAAAAAGTGCGCCGTCAAGAAAACCGTCAAAGGGTCGAGGACTGGACGGAATCGATGCGTAAAGCGGCGGAAGGTGATCCGGACAAACTTGTGAAATTCGGACTCCTGGCGGACCGGCGTCAACGAAAGGTACGATTCTGGGCCGAGGCAACCGGTATTCAAGAGGGCCATGCGGTTGAATTTGCGTTGATCTCCCAGCGTAGCGGCCACGATTACGAGGCGCTGGCCGTTGCGATGGTGGAACCGTCGGTCATCCATGAGGCGTTGACATTTATCGGAATGGAACCGGGGAAACCGGTCGATCCGGCAAGGTTAAGGTTCTGGCCCCGTGGCGAACGGGTTTGGGCCGATTTTATCCGGCCACCGCCCGACGAGGACGGCGACGCAACGCCCGCGCGAATCGCGGTCGAGAGCCTACTTTACTGCCGGGACCGGCAACAGTCTCTGCCGATCAAGGGGTTCGTGTTCACCGGATCCGCTAAAAGACCGCATCCGCGCAGCGGTGATCCGGTTTATGCGGCCGATCATTTCGGTCCCCATGCGATTATTTCCCTGTACAATGAACCGTTCAGTGTCATGGATGTTCCGCGTCTGGCACCCCAAAGCGATGTCTACGGTTCGATAATCCCGAATCCGGACCGTTTACTGGATACCGACGCGTTGATCGAAGTAAGGCTGGAACCGGAATCCATTACGGAAAAACCGCGTGTTTTTCTTGGGCACCTGCACATTATCCCGGCAGGCGATGCGACGGTTCCATTAACGGCGACCGATCTTCGTTTTTCGATCGAACCCCACGATGCCGAAGACCGCGCCCCGGAGTTGCAACAGGCGAATCTTGTCAAGCTCCTGGCTTGGTTGGCTGGCATGACGGAAGACGCCCGCGATCCGTTTATCATTACGCGACCGGACCCCAGATTACCATGGGGATTGTTACAGAACTTTTACCAATCGGTTCAGGTTCTGGAAGGCGATGCGGGAATTCGGATTGAGCCACCGGACGACGACCGCTTGTATCACCGCGCCTTTTTGCCGGATGATTGGTTCCGCGACCGACAGCAAAGGGCCGCTCATCCGGATGAACTGCATTTACGGCCCGACCGCGATGCCGACGGTAACCACTTGCAGGCAGTCTGGGAACGGTTTGAAGAAGAATGGCCGGATGCGCGAAGTCTGGAACCAATCGTTAATGTTCACCAACAACCGGTTGAGGACGCCGACGACCTGCTTTCGCATCACCAAAACCAGGAATACAAACCTATGCCAGCCGTCCTGCTGGTGTTCGCGCCAAAGCGTACACCGCTCAAAACGCTTCACGAATGGATGATTCCGTTGCGGGAAACCTACCCGACACAATATCTGTTCGCCCCGGATGAATGAGGTTCAGGGGTTCACGGTGCAGGTTTAGAAATGGAATCCGGCTGCAAAATTGAATGAATTGCGTTCGAAACGGCTTAATTCAACCTTAAACATAGTATGCCTGCCGGGATTCAGGAAGACGCCGGCAACAAAACCGAAATCGTCTTTGCCTTCCCAAGCAATCGGTTCGCTCACTTCAAGCCTCGAAAAAGCAGGCCCGAAATAGATGCCCGCGCTGTCCATATAACTCATCCGATCGGGCCGGGTCACAAAACTGGCGGTCAGCGCAGCACGCATCTCGCTCCAGTCTAAATCGCGTCCCCCGGCATCGGCATCGGAAGCCTGGTAATGAAACGACGAATCGATACGACACCAGTATAAACTGGCCTTCCGCATAGGATCAAAGACCAGGAAATCCAGCAACCGCATCCGGGCTCCCAGTAACCATGCAGCTTCCGATCCATAAGAAACCTGATCGATCTCCGCGTCGCTGCTTCCGACACCGCCGAGCAACGTAATCTGCGGCAGCAAGTCGTAGCCGACGAACATCATCAAGGTCTCAGCATCCCAATCCGCTCGGCGCGGAATCAATCGGTCGTCTTCCAGCCGGCGCCGCTGCAACTCGGCATATCCTCCAAAACTCCATTTTCTCGGTCCGCCATGCGGTACCGCATCCAAATGAATTTGAGAAATACCGTCCGCTGCATACGTCCGATAAGATGTCAAGCGCCCGGTAAAACCACCAGGCGACGCCATTACCTGCGCCGGCAGGAACAGTGTTCCAATCAGCGCACCAACCCCAATCAATATAAATGTCTTCATAATGCCTATTCTTATACCTCACCCGGAGGATAAAAATCAAGCTTTATTTTGAGGGATCAAAACATTTTTTGCTTGCACTTGGGCGTCATGTCGTTTAGAAGGTCTGGATGCACTTACAAGCTTTGGAATTAATCGGGTTCAAAAGTTTTGCCGAACGTACCCAGCTTACCTTCCGCCCCGGCTTAACGGCGATTGTCGGCCCGAACGGGTGCGGCAAAAGCAATGTTGCCGATGCCGTGCGCTGGACCTTGGGCGAACAAAGCGCCAAAGCGTTGCGCGGCGCCAAGATGGAAGATTGTATCTTCAACGGTACGGATAGCCGTAAACCCATGGGAATGGCCGAGGTAAATCTGACGTTCAGCGACTGCGAGGACGTTCTGGGCACGGAATATCATGATGTCACCGTAACCCGCCGGGTATTCCGTTCAGGGGAAGGCCAATATTTTTTGAACAAAACCCCCTGCCGGCGCAAGGATATACAGCGCTTGTTTTTGGGTACCGGCATCGGAACGGCATCCTATTCCCTCATGGAACAGGGTCGCATCGACCAGGTTCTCAGTTCACGTCCGGAAGAACGGCGCGCGGTATTTGAGGAAGCCAGCGGAATTACCCGTTTCAAGACGGACAAGAAGGAAGCGTTGCGCAAACTCGACCAGACGGAATCCAATCTTACCCGTCTGAGCGATGTGGTTCGTGAAGTCAAAAGACAGATTGGATCGGTCCAGCGGCAGGCGGGTAAAGCGCGGCGCTATCAGGCATTGCGTGAAGAGCTGCAGACACTTGAAACGGTGCGGGCACGCAGATTGCTTGCCGGCCTGGACCGTAAATTAGCCGATTTGACAAGCGAACACACGGCGAAGACCGAAGCCTTATCCCTCGCCGAGAGTACGATCGGCGAGTTAAACCAAAAGGAGACAGCCTTACGGGCGGAGATCGAGCAGATCGATGAAACCATCCACCGCGCGCAAGCAGCGGCAAACGATTGTCGTAACCGTCTCGAGCGTCATCGCGATCAGGCGCAGGTTAACACCGAACGGATTGCCGAACAGGAAAATCTGGCGAAGCGTGACACCGCCGAGATTGAAACAGCATCCCGCCAGCACGCCGAACAAGAAGCCTGGTTGCACAATTTACAAGACCAAATCAGCCAGACCCGGGCACGCAAACAGCAGGCAGCATCCGAGCTTGAAGAAAAGGACCGCCAATGGCAGGAGCACGAAAAAAGCGCAGCCCGCGTTCGATCCCAAATCGAAGCATTGCAACATGAAACCATTGAGGCAGAAAATGCGCTGGCCCGATTGCAAAATGAATTAACGGCTCTGGAACAAGCCGAGCGCACGACGGTGCTACGCAGGGAACGTCTCCTGGCCGAACAGGAACAGGCATCCAGCGTCGCGGACGCCGCTTCCGCCCGCGAACAGGAAATGAGCGGACAGATGGCATCGCTCAAAACCCGCGTCAAGGAAACCGAACAGGCGTTGAGCGAGTTGAACCAGCGACGCCAAACCGTTCTCTCCGATACCGCAAGCGTCGATGAGCGTCTCAAGGATCTGCAATCCTCGCTGGCCGGGACACAGGGGCAACTGGAAATCCTGCGGGCCGCGGAAGCCGAGGCTGAGGATTTTCCGGGCGGCGCCCGCGTTTTAATGAACGACGAACCCAGCGCCGTTCTGGGTCCGCTGGCCCATGCACTGGAAGTCGATCAAGGCTATCTACCGGCCGTGGACGTCGTCTTGCGGCCGCTGGCCGACGCCCTGCTGGTTGCCGATCGGCAGACCGCCCTGCAAGCGCTGGCCCGGCTCGCCGCGGATCATGCCGGATCGGCACGGCTGACGGCCATGCAGGCGGCGCCCGATGAGGGGGCATCGCCGAACGCGACGGCGCCCGAAGGGGACGATCTGCTGCTGAATCGTATCCGTTGCCGTGACGAAATACGACCGCTCCTGCAGCGACTGCTGGCCGGAGTTCATGTCGTTGATTCGCTGGAAGCGGTTCCGGCGGACAGCCCGCCCGGCCAACGGTGGGTCACCCGTGACGGGATGCTTTTGCGTGACGACGGTGTCTACGAGTATCGCGATCCGGCCGAGGCTGCATCCGATCCGCTGGCGCGACGCCACCGGATCCGGGAACTTGAACGGCGACAAACAACCTTTGAAACCGAAATCCGGAACTGCCGGGAGCTTCGCGACGGGTACACCCGGGAACTGACGACCACCGATACCGCCCTCGAGGAACAACGCCGGCTGCATGACGAACGGCGCCGCGCGTTGGCTCTCCAGGAGGGACAGACGCTGGTTATCGCGCGCGAAGCCGGCCAAGCCAGGCAGCGACTCGAAACCGTGGCCGCGGAGCTGGAACAACTGGATAACCGCAATCGCGATAATGGACTCCGCAAAGGCTCGTTATCCGCGCGCATGGGCGAAGTCCACACCCAGCGTGAAAACAATCGCCGTCAGATCGCCGAACGCA
>PXCX01000075.1 GCA_003565195.1 PVC group bacterium
CCCGCCATAATCTTGGTGTCGCCGTCCGGGATAAATGTTTCCGTGTCGGCGCGTTGATAAGCCAACAAAAGCGTACCGCGCGGCATCCGCTGTTGGCGCAATGAACGCCCAATTAAACGCGATCCTTTGGGGACGTGCGCTTCAATGATTTCCATCCCGTGCTGCTCCATTACAATCACGGAAGCGATATTGCCGGCGCGTACATGCTCGAGGATTTTACCAACGGCAACCTGTTGCGGTAAAACAATCGTGTCGATACCCGTACGCTGGACCAGCGGCGCAAGATGGGCGCGGTATAAAGCAACCACCGAAAGACGGATTCCGAACGATTTGGCATGCAGCGCCGCGATCAGATTATCCTCCTGGTCCGCCGTCACGGCAACATAGGCATCCGAATCGGCGATGTGCTCCTCCTCGAAGACGCCCTGCTCGGCCGGTTCCCCGCATAGCACCAGGGTTGACTTTAAATGGTCCGCCAGCAGGGCGGCGCGTTGCGTATCCGGCTCGATCAGTTTTACGTTCAGATTGGATTGTTCCAGCATTTCCGCCAGATACCATCCCATCGAACCGCCCCCGAATATCGTTACATCACGGATCGGTTTGAGCCGTGCCGGGGGAACGAACAGATCCAGTACATCGTTTAAACAATCTGCCAGCGTCGCCACGTAGAGGGTGTCGCCCGGTTCCAAAACATCGGAGGCCGCAGGAACACGGGCGGTGCCCTGATGCACACGGGTCGCGATCAAAAAAGATAACCCGCGTTCCAGCCGTTCGTTCCCGATCCGTACCAGATCCCATCCGTTGACCGGCGCATCCGCCGTGACCGGAATACTGACCAGCGCGACATCCCCGCCAAAGAACCAATCCACATCCACGGTCCCGGGGCAGCGGATCAAATCCATGATTTTGCGGGCACATAATTCTTCCGGATGAATCACGGCATGAATCAGGGTTGGTTTATCGGTTAACAACCGGCCGTGTGTGCGGATATCAATCCGACGGATACGGGCTACGCGCCGGACTTCCGGCGCCAGCCGCGCCGCGAACAGGCAGGCGGCAATGTTGGCTTCATCACTGTTGGTTCCCGCCACCAGCAGCTCGGCATGTTTAAGGCCCGCCGCCAACAAAATATCGGGATCCGCGGCGTTACCGCGAATCACCTGGATATCGTTGTCATCCTCGTCAATCTGGTCAGCCCGTTCAACGTCGGCCTCCACAAGGATGACCTCGCGGTTTTCGCGACTGAGACTCAGCGCAATATGGTATCCGATTTCGCCCGCACCTAAAATGATAATATTCATCGTCTTACAACCTTAAGAACATCGCGCGTGAAATACTGGATGATCTGTTTCGGGACGGCTGGTACTTTAACAGGCATTGCCTTGCGGCGCAGTGAAAGCGTGGCAGAGCAGCCGGCGGCTACGCTGTAGCGGGCCGCGATGGCCGATGTCTTGATCTTGGTTTCGCCGCGGATATAACGGATGAATTCATCCACGATCCGCGGATCGGCGCCGCCGTGACCACCCGTGTCGTGCGGTATGAAAAACTGTTCGTCTCCGTAGGGTTGATAGTGCGCCCGCTTATTCCATAGCCGGACCACGCTTCCGCCGGGACTGTTCCCGAAATTCTCGATGCGTCCTTTTGTGCCGATAATGGTATAATTTCGCCAAGCATCAGGGGTGTAATTGCACTGCTGGTAGGATGCGAAGACGCCATTATCGAGATGCATCATCATCATGGACAAATCCTCCACGTTGATTACCGGGTTCAACCCCTTCTGACTCAGTGGCGGCCAGTTAGCCGTATGCCAACTGGCGTCTCCGCGCTCGTTCTTAGGATGCCGGTCGGTGATTTTGTCGTAAACGGTCAAACCTCCCATGGCGCTTACCAGCCGGCTGTATCCGCCGCAAAGCCAATGCAGGATGTCGATATCGTGGGCTCCTTTCTGGAGCAGCAGGCCGGTGGATTTTGACCGTTCGGCATGCCAGTCCTTGAAATAGGCATCGCCACCGTATGCTACAAAATGCCTGCACCAGCCAGCCTTGACTTCTCCGATCGCGCCCTGGTCAATCAGCTCCTTCATCCGATTGGTGAAAGCCATGTGCCGCATGTTGTGTCCGACATATAACTTGACTTTGTTCCGATAGGCCGCGCGCAGCATCCGGTCACAACCCGCGATGGTAATCGCCATCGGTTTTTCGACGTAAACCGATTTGCCGGCATTCAACGCGGCGATCGCTTGTTTCTCATGCAGAAAATCGGGTGATGCGATGAATACGGCATCGATATCGTCCCTTGCAACCAGTTTGCGATAGTCACGGGTCAGGAATACGTCGGCACCATACTTTTGACGGAAATTTTCGAGCGGTTCCTTACGCACATCACATGCCGCCGTCAAATAAACATTGTTATCCGGTTGATGCGCGTGTCCAGCCAATCCGCCCCGGCCGCCGGCGCCGATAACGCCGATTCTGAGTTTCTTCCGTCCCATAATGTTTGCCTCCTGTTAATCCAAATTTAAATAACAATACTAAAAAAGTGTCGGCCGCTCCTTCAAAAGAGAACAACCCGATTAAATGGGGGCGCCAGTATGCCAAGCACGAATGACGAAATACCGACGCACGAGATATGCGCCCCTCGCTATGTTACAGCATCGGAGAGAAAAGATGGCAGAAATTCTCCAGAAAACGATGTCGTTGCGGCCTTTGGCGCCAGGCATGTAATTCCAATTCATCGCTCTGCGCAATATCTTCCCATATAATTTCCTTGAGTTTGCCGATCAGTTTCGAGTCGTAAACGGCGAGATTGGTTTCGTAACTGAGCCGCAGGCTGCGGGCATCGAAATTGGCGCTGCCGATCAGGGCAACGGTATCGTCGATAACCATGGCCTTGGAATGCATGAAAGGGGGACGGCGTTCATGAATGCGTACCCCGCTGTCCATAAGTTCATCGTACAGAACACGGCCAGCCCAGGCGGCAATCGGATGATTATTCTTGCGCGGCACAATCAGGCGGGTTTCGACACCCCGTTGGGCGGCGCTTTGCAGTGCGCGCGACAGAAACAACGGCGGGATGAAGTACGGCGTCACAATAATAATCTGGCGGCGTGCGGCCGTGATGGCGCTGAAGAAAACATCGGACACGGTCTCGTTTTCCGAAGGTGTCGGTCCGCTATTGATCAATCTGACGAGGGCTTTGCCGGCGCGGGCGATATCGGGAAACAGCGCAGTGCTCAGAAGCGTATTCGGTTCGGCATCGGCCATGAAGTGCCAGTCGCGCAAGAAAGCATATTGTAACTCCTGTACGATCGGGCCATGCACCGCGAAATGATAATCGCGAATGGCGTTGCGACGGCGACGCGTGACGTGCGCCGCCTGAAGATTGATGCCGCCGATAAAAGCGCGGCGGCCGTCGACAAGAAGCAGTTTGCGATGATTACGCAGATTGATATGAAATTGTGCCCGCAACGGGCGCGCATGCGTCCATCTACAGATTTCCATATTGGGAACGTTACGATAGCGCCGGAAAAAGCCACTGACCACGGCGAACGTCGAACCCAACGTGTCATAAAGCACGCGTACCGTAACCCCTTCAGCAGCCCGTTTTGCCAGGCGATTCATGAATTCGCGCCCGACCCGATCATTACTGATAATAAACGTTTGCACGTGAATATGATTCTTGGCTTGATCGATGGCTTGCAGCATCGCGGGGAACGCTTCATCCCCGGTAATCAACGGTTTCAAGCGGTTGCCGTCCAGCAACGGATAATCCCGTAAACGATGATCCATGGCACGGTTAAGTTCACGGGCAAAATCGGTGTGCGGTTCGGTCGCAAGCGATTGGGGAACTGCCCGCCAATAGGCCAGTTCGGTGCCTTTTTCGCGATATAAACGTTCGCGCTGCAAGCGTTGATCGGACCATTCCTTGTGATCGGCACGCTTCGAAATCCGGTTGATCCCGAATAACCAGAATACGATCGCGCCGACCACCGGGAATGACCAGACCACAAACAACCACAGCAGCGCCGACGTCGGTTCACGCCGGTTACTCAAAATATTGACCAGAACCGCCAGGAACAAGGCCAGATGCAGTGCCGAACCCAGCGACAACCAAGGCAACAGATCGGACCAAGTAAACACGGCATTCATGATTTTACACCTGAAATATAAGCCACTCAATATTCGCGAACTTGTAACGCCCGGTACCCCAGGCGAAGCGGAACGGCCACTGCGATCACGGTCAGCAACACCAACCAGATCCAGGCCGCGGTAAGCGGATGGTTCCAGCCTAATTCCGCGCGGATCACGGTTTGAAAACGTTCAATCACAACAAACGGTAAAATCGCGCAGAGCATGAACGCCAGACTTAACACCAGGTTAAGTGTCCCGCCAAAGCCGGAAACGATGGCCGCCGGATTCGATTGCCGTAAATCCATGAAGAGGGCTCCAAGCCCGACCGATAACCCGGTGAAGGCTGACGCCGTCATGGCGCCGACCCCGATTGCAATCAGATGGATCTGGGGGGATACGTTAAGCATCCGGCTGGAAATCATCATTAAACTGATACTGACAATCAGGTTGGCGCTCAAAGCGACGGCGACTTTGGCGAGCAGGATGCGTCCGCGCGAAACCGGCGCCAACCCCAGCAGCCAGAAAGCCTGGCCTTCGAGACTGAGTTGAGGGAAAATGAAACGCGAGCTCAACGAACACATGACCGTCGCCAGACTGAACATATTCAGAAACGCAATTGTTGAACGCCAGGCTTCCGGCAAAAAATGATAATTCAGCGTACGCAAATTGGCAAAATACAAGCCAAGCAACCCAAAGAAAATCAAGCATTGTGACCATTGTGCCGGATCCCGCAAAAATGTACGGATATCCTTGACTATCATGGCACGCACCGCCGGTGAAAACCCGACCAGCAAACGCCGCCATACCTGTCCGGACGCCCGCGGTCCGCGGGCGTGGCGACCGGTCGCCGGCGTTATGGCCCGTTGCCATGCGACCTGAAACCAGCGGCCACCCGGCCATTCGATCAATAACCCCGTGATCACGGCATACCACGCGAGCACATTCCAGAACATGATACCGCGCATCCATTCGCCTTTCGAAAAACTTAAAATGCCTTCCGCCATCCATGCCGGCGGAAGCGAGGGATTGGCTGCCAGTCGGAATCCGGGGACCAGTTGAGCCAGCATAAACAGGCTTTCGTCGTCCACCCGTTGCGGCCGCCACCAGAACCATCCGGCGATCAGAAGCGCGGCGGCCAGCGAGCCCAGCATATATTTCCTGAATTTGGATCGTGCCGTCAGTCGTGTGATCGCCAGGGTTATAAGAGTCCCGATGCCGGCGCATAGCAGCAGAAACGGCACGGCCATCACCAGAGTCCAGAAGGTCAACCACAGGCTCAACGCCTGGTATCTCGCGTAGGCCAGGGTGAACGGCAGGATAATGAAAATAAAAGCCCAAGACGCTAAACCGGCCGATTCGACGGCTTTATATAAAGTCATGGCGCCGGAAGGAACGGGATGAACCTTCAGAAACAGCAGCTCCGAGGAACGGAAAAGGGTGGTATAGGCGGTAATCGCTCCCGATACAATCAGCATCAGTGCCATGGCCAGAAAAAACATGGCAAACAGGCGCGGCAAAATCATCACGCCGGCTTGACCAAGACCGTCAAGCATCCGGAACCCGCGGGCGAAAAGAAATTGTAGCGAGGCCAACAATCCCACCGCAAAGATCAGAATAAATCCTGTTTTGAAGCGGGATTGCCGGCGCAAGACACGATGCCAGTTTCGGATTAAACGCAAACGGTTTTTAAGTAAAACGGTCAGCGGCGACATGAGTTGCCTGGATCAGGCGAACGCTTCATCAAAGACACGGTCCGATCGCGGGAAATCCAGATCATGCAGGAACCGGCAGGCTTCCGCCGCGCCGAATTCACGATCCATGGCTGCGTCTTCCCATTCGACCGATAACGGACCGCGATAGTTGATCACATTGAGTTCGCGGATAATGGCTTCGAAATCGACATCGCCGCGTCCAAGACTCCGGAAATCCCAGCCTCGTCCCGGATTGCCGAAGTTCAGATGCGATGCCAGAATACCGCTTTCCCCGTCAAGGGTTACGGCGGCGTCCTTCATATGAACATGATAGATACGTTTTGCGAAAACCCGTAAAAACTTTACCGGATCCACCATTTGCCATTGCAAATGGCTGGGATCGAAATTGAATCCGAAAGCTTTACGGTTCTTCAAAACTTTAAGCGCCCGCTGAGCGGTGACGATGTCGAACGCGATTTCGGTCGGATGCACTTCGAGCGCAAATCGCACCTTGCATTCGTCAAAGACGTCCAGAATCGGGTTCCACAAATCGGCAAACCGTTTGAAGCCGTCCTCGATCATTTCCTCGCTGACCGGCGGGAAACTGTAGAGCATATGCCAGATCGGCGAGCCGGTAAATCCGTTGACGACATTCACCCCGATATTGCGGGCGGCGCGAGCCGTGTTTTTCATTGATTTGATCGCCCATTTACGTTTGGCTTCCGGTTTCCCGTGGCAGGACGGCGGCGCAAAAGCGTCCGAGCGCGCATCCAAGTTGGGATCGGCCACCAGTTGACCGGCCAGATGATTGCTGATGGCGAACACTTTCAGTCCGTGTTGCGCCAGCAGATCAACCCGGCTCTGGGCGTATTTCTTGCTTACCGCGGCCTTGTCGACATCGACATGGTCGCCCCAGCAAGCCAGTTCCAATCCTTCATATCCCCAAGCGGCGGCTTTGGCGGCCAGCTCTTCGAGCGGGATATCCGCGAACTGTCCCGTAAATAATGTAACCGGTCGTGACATAATCTACCTCCTTATGGTGTCATTGCTTGATTGCGATCCATTTTTGTTTCGAATACCCGGCCCGGACCACGGTCTCCAGAAATGCCATACCACGAA
The DNA here is from genome assembly GCA_003565195.1 of PVC group bacterium. Classification (GTDB taxonomy): domain Bacteria; phylum Verrucomicrobiota; class Kiritimatiellia; order CAIKKV01; family PXCX01; genus PXCX01. The sequence goes on from PXCX01000075.1 coordinate 6,941, forward strand.
CACCGTCCTGTACGGTAGGATAATCGACCTTGGCTTGATTGACTTTTCGGCCGGCCAACCGTTTGCGCAACGCTTCGGCAAAGTTACGGTACAGGTTGGCGAATCCTTCAAGGAATCCTTCGGGGTGGCCGGGCGGAATACGGGCGGCACCGGCCGCCGCCGCGCTGATAAACGGGGTGGCCGTACGGCGTAATTCACGCGGTTTATCGCTCCAATCGACCACCAGCGTATTCGGTTCCTGTTGATGCCATTCAAGCGCGCCTTTTTCGCAGAATACCCGGATATTCAATCCGTTTTCGCGGCCAATCGCGATCTGGCTGGCCCAGAGAACGCCGCGCGCGCCACCATGAAAACGCAGCAGGACACTGCCGTCGTCGTCCAGTTTACGGCCTTTGACAAAGGTGTTAAGGTCGGCACACATTTCCTTGATGCGACATCCGGTAACATATTCGGCAAGGTTTTCAGCGTGCGACCCGATGTCGCCCATGCAGCAACTGACGCCGGCCCGTTTGGGATCGGTGCGCCAGCCGGCCTGTTTGTTATCCTTTTCGAGCGCCGTCGCCAACCAGCCTTGCGGATATTCCACGACCAGGCGCCGGACTTTCCCCATGGCGCCGCCACGAACCAGGTCGCGCGCTTCCTTAACCATCGGATAACCGGTGTAATTGTGGGTCAAACAGAACAGCAACCCGGTATCCGCAACTTTTTTCTCGAGTTTTTTGGCGTCCGCCAGGGTTAGCGTCATCGGTTTGTCACAAACCACATCGAACCCGGCGTCCAAGGCTGCCATGGCGATCGCGAAATGGCTGTCGTTGGGCGTGACAATCGTTACGAAATCCATCCGCTCGCCTTGCGGCAAAGCCGCTTCGTCCGCCAGCATTTGCTGGTAACCGGCGTATATCCGGTCGTTCGGCAAAAACAAATCCCGGCCACTGGCCTTGGAGTTTTTAGCGCTGCGACTGAATGCACCGCAGACCAACTCGATCTGGCCGTCCAGTTGCGCCGCGATCCGGTGAACGCCACCTATCATGGCACCCCGGCCGCCGCCGATCATTCCCATGCGTAACTTTCTTTGCATCACGGTTCCTCCTTCGGTTTGGATTGTTTGCTTACCGACGTAAAGATCGTTTAAAGATCGTTTGACGGGTATCGTATGCCGATCGCAAAAAAAAAGCAACCCTCAAATCGGTGAAGACTTTCCCAAAAAAATCGCGGTAACCGTTCACGGGGTAGGCAGCAGGGTTTCCGAAGTAAGACAGGTGATCTCCTTGGGCCACAATGAGAATGGCTATGCCGCTTGATTTCGATCAAGTGCGTCGGTTAAGGGTATCCGACGAAGGGTGGCGGTTAAGAAGGCGATTAAGTGTTCGCTTAAGAGCACTGACACCTCGCACCTACATTTTGTCATAAGGTTACGACTTGTGAGAATTGGTGTGAGATTCTATATGAACTTCTTAAGGACAAGATGCCGATCAAGAAGAGGCTCTTTCCGCTCATCCTCCATGAACTGCGCATCTAAAGTGTTTAAGTAAGACTTGGCGCAGAGGAAATATTGTGCCAACAAGCGCATGGGGTCTTGACAGAGCGCGCTGCCATGTGTATAGTATTTACACATGGAGGAGGTGTATGATGAGAACGAACGTTGTTATCGATGACAGACTGATGTCCCGCGCGATGCGCACAAGCGGCTGCCGTACCAAGCGCTCGGCGATTGAGTCGGGGCTGCGTTTATTGGTCCAGGTCAACAGTCAGCAGAAACTCCGCGACCTGAAGGGCACGATCACCTGGGAAGGTGATCTGGAAGCGATGAGAAGGG
>PXCX01000183.1 GCA_003565195.1 PVC group bacterium
GGAAATCGAGGCCCGTCACGACCGTATCATCGCCCGTTTGGATGAGCGAACGGTATTTGACATCGAGCACCCTCTTCCCGGGGGCGGAGCCTTCGGTTTCTTTGCCGACGCCGATATCGAGATCATTTTCGATGACGTTGCCGCCGCGTCGATCCCCGATCTCGATCTGCGGAACCGGGAACGTATTCGTTTTCATACCCTTGCCGTCAACGGCGATTTCTTTCCGCAACCGCAAATATCCTGGTGGAACCGGATGTTACGCCGGCCGGCGGCGCCAGCGCCGCCGGGACGCCTCGAACCAGCTGTGTCCGGCCAGGACCAATGGCTGGTTCTCGGTTCCGCTAATCACGAAGGCCAAGTGGTTTCAGCCGTGTTTCATCCCGAGTCCGAATCATTTCAGGCGGGCTGGGTCGCGGGTTTCTCACCTCAAAACGAACGCGCCCGGAACGGCAATTCCCATTACCGTTTCACAGCCCAACGGTCCGGCAACTATATGACCTTCCGCCTGTTCGAGGTCGGCGCCGCGGGAACGATTGCGCTGCTGGAACAATTCCGACGGCCGGCAAGCCGTCCTTACGACAAACCGACAACTCTCAAACTGGATATGAGTGAAGAACGTTTCCTGCGTTTCTATTGCAACGGGAAACTGGTATTGATTTATGAAACCGATACCGCGCTGATCGGCGGCGCCGGCCCGTTCGTCGGCGCAGGCACAGCGGTTGCCATCGACCGTCTTGAGTATCGTTTCAACCGCGACGATTTATGGACCAGTAGCCAGGAAAAAAACCCGGTATACCTTGAAGATCCGTTCATGCGGCACTGGTCATCCCCCGAAGGCGAATGGTATACCGACCAAGACGGATTTACCTGGCATAAAAGCGATTTCTTCGGCCGTTACGAACTTACCCTGCCGGTTGTTTCAAACGCCACTGTTCATTTGGGGGTTCGCGAAGGCCGCACCAACGGAACCCTGGTGGTTACCGTCCGCAACAACGTGGCAAGCTTATATCAAACGGACCGCGAAAAACCGGCACCCCGGCGGTTGATCTCGCGGGAAATGCCGCAACCCGACCAAAACGCATCGACCAACCAAACATCTTTCACGCTGCACTACGAAGACCATTGGCTGCTCATAAGCAGCGAAGACCGCACGGTGTGGCGGCACGCCCTGCAACAACCGCTCGCGGGAACCCGGATCCGGATCGAGGGCTACAGCATTGACGATCTTGCACAAAGCGAGGTTGTGCGTCACAACGTGCAGGATCATTTATTTACCGAGGCGCCCGCCGACTGGCGTCTTAACGGCGGAGCCTGGCGCGTGGTCAACCGGTTCCAATGCGATCCGCGCTGGTCCCACATGAACGCCGAATCCCGCGACAATCTGGCGGCGGCCTGGACCAAGGATTATTTCGAGGGCGATTTCAGTATCGAGATGTATGCCGGCATGCGTCACGGCTGGTACCGTCGTTGCGGCGATATGAACATCACGGCGATGAGCCGCGACGGCACCCCGAGCCAGGGATATACCGTAACTTGTACCGGCTGGGACCCTGACCATTCGCAGATGGACAGTATTCTGTACCGCAACGGATCTGAAATTGAACGGACGGACGCTTACCTGGCGCCAAGGCATCGCGCCGGCAACAAGCGTCGGCACCACGAAGACGTCGTCCGTAGCGGTCGCGATGTTCACGGCGCCTGGTACTATATCAAACTGCGTCGAATCGGAAATCAACTGGAATATTATTTCGACAATGAACGCGTCCTTACATGGACCGACGACGACCCTATCGATCTTGGACGGGTAGGCATCTGGACGTTTATGAACTCGATCATGATTGCGCGGGTTTCGATCAGCGCACAAAACCATACGCAGCCACCGTTACCCATCGACCACCTGCCGATTGACAGCGTGCAACCTATCGATATACGGGCCGCGAAACCCGGCCCCGCAACCGATCTGGAACCGATGCCCGATATTATGGCGGCGACGGAACCCTGGCCGTCCCCAGCCACCATGACGGCCACCAGTTGGGAGGCCGATGATCCTGTGGGGCAAGCCGGCATGACGTGGCACCATGACGCTTTTTTCGGACCTTACTTTACCCTGACAACCCGTTTGGGCGGCGGTCCAATGTTCGCCCGCAACACGGAACCACCGCAACGCTATGCTGAACTGGCCGGCTGGCGGTTTTTCCTGAAACGGACGCATCGCGCCAACCTGAATGTTTATTTCAGTATCGGAACCCAAACCGCTGACGGCGACTACAAACCGGCCCAAAGCTATTTCCACCAAATCTCGGGCACCGGCTTTGACCGCGGCGAATGGCACAAAACCGGCGCTACCGATATCCCCGGCACGGCCGACGCCCACACGCCGCACTGGCATATGAATGGTCGCTGGCGTCAGGTCACGGTTTGGCTGCCAACCGTTCAACTTCCCGGTAATATCGAGACCGATAATTTATGGGTCCGTTTTGAAGGATTCGGAGTCCAACAACCAAGTCTCGAAATGCAGGGCCTGTTAGGCAACGGACCGGGCGAAGCTTATGCCGTCGCCCGATTCACACCGGTACTTTTGCAGCCTGCCACCCTGCGCGACGATCCCCAAACGGCGTCGCCATCCCAAAGCAATGATTTCGATACTGCCGACGCCTCGTATCGGCTGTATCAAGACGCCTCGCGGCGGCAGCGTCTGGCGCACGGCAGCCCTGAGACCATCATTGAAACGCTTCGACAACACAAGGACCACGGACTGAACGTATACTGGCTGGAAAGCGATACCTACCGGCCGGAATACCCAAGAGACCTAGCCTGGCTGAAACCGAAGCTCGATTTCGAGATCGATGCACACTGGTGTACCCACCAACCTGATACGATCATCATCGAAACACCCGGTGCCTGGCCGGACCGGCGCATGGCACAAGCGGAATTCAGTCTCAACGGGCATATCGTCAATCTCAGGGAAACCAGCTTTAACCAATATCGGATCGTGGTGCCGCCGCATATCACTGAAACTACAAGCAACCAAAACAGCGCTTCAATCAACCTGACGGCAACCCTTGCGCCGGAGCAAACTTATACGTTACAACTGGATGCCGCCGATCCCGAACGCTCGGCACTGGGTCCCGTGCTCACACGACTCGAAGGAATAACACCAATTTACGAAAATTTTGAAAAACTGGAATTCGGATCAATCTTGCAGGCCGACAGCAACCGAATGCGGATCGAACGCGATCGTGCGGCAGGAGGCGCTTTTGTCAAAATCGCCAATCGTGCCGGCGGTCAGCGCCTACAAGCCCGCCTGTCGTCAAAACTGTGCCTGGCCCGCTATCCACTGCTGCAATTCGATTATAGCGGCGATCGCATGAGTTTTCTAAGCCTGCGCGTACACCAAAACTGGTTTGTGCTTCTAAATGAATCCCATTCATCCGCCGCTGAAGTGCGATACGCATCTCCTTTCGTCAACGATGGCAATTGGCATACCTGGAACGGAATGATCAGCGATATCGTCGATCATCCGATTTTCAATCCCAAGATGTATACCATTAATAATCTGCGTCTGGGATCTTTTCACAGGATTGATCAAACCGGCAATTTCTCGCGTTGGGGACTGGCAAACATCGTGGCCGGTCCCGCCGTCGCGACTGCGGATCAACTGGCGTTCACTCCTTACTTCAAGGGCCTGTTGCCGATCCAATCCGTATTCATGACGGTGCAACCCGGATTGGATCGGGTCCGCAACCTGAGCGCCGATCAACTGGACAGTCTGTCCTGGCAAACCATTGAAAACGAGGCCATTACACAACCTGACATTGACGATCTGGCGGACGGTCCCGCGCAAATTATCCTGAGGGCGATCGACTCGAACGGCACATGGTCGGCGCCCGTCAGCATCCCTTTTTTGCTGGACCGCCAAGCCCCCCAGCTCACCCATGTCTTGGCGGAAGATCAAAACCCGCTCAGTAATGGCACGCAATTGCGCCTGGATTTCGACACCCATGACGCTGCGCCTGTCGTGCTTGACAATTTGCGGTTGGCTTTTAACGATCAGCCGCCTGTCACCATCGCTGAATTAGGGAATCGGGCCGCCGTGCGCGCACCTGGCTTGCGTGTTGAACTCAACTGGCCACACCTGTTGCGCAACGCGATTCAACAACACCCGCCGGGAACACCGGTCAGCTTGCATGTCAGCGGACTCCATGACGGCGCCGGCAATTCGATTGCAACGGTCTCTCTTCCGGTTGACATCCCCGGCAAAAACGACACGACCGGTCCGGCTTGGTTGCCGGCATCGTATCCCGAGACCGTCCTGTTTAATACCGCCTGGAAAGGACGGACAGAGCAGCCGAATTACTTTTCGGCCGCCGAACACAATCGGTTTTCGATCATCCACAACCGGAACGAGGCGCCTTTCCTGCGAACCCAGACACACCGCGCCAGAGGTACAATCAGCCTGCCGTTCGAAGAACCGGGATGGTCACTGGCCGACCATCCCTACCTGGCATTCCGTGTGCGCCAACCCCGAATGCGGGCAAACGACCGCGCCCGCGTTGAGCTGGAAATAAAATTTGACAATGCTCAATCCGTCCGTGTATCCTTGACGCAACCGGATGATTCCGACAAACTGCAGGCCCTGCCCGAACCTATCGTCTGGGAGGCCGATCGCTGGTATTCCGTGATCCTGGACGTACCCAAACTGACAGCCAAAGCCGGTATCGAAATCAACGAGCGTCATGTGCGTTCGCTCGCGTTTGAAAGGTACGAGGCTCGCAACAGCAAAAAACTTGATCTGAAGGATGTGTTTGTATTCAGCGCCCCGACCACCAACGACACCATCATCCTCGACGCCTACGACCGTTCCGGCGTTGATGGTATGGAATGGCAATTTGTCGATTGCAACAACGAATCGCTCAGTACTCATCTTGATCCGCGCGATCCCGCGCCCGGTACGCGGGGATGGCTTGTCATCCGGAGTCGCGACCGGGTGGACAATCTTTCGATACCTATACGAATACCGCTGGTCCTTTCCGAAGACGCGCCCAAAGCGGGGTTTGCTGAGTTCGTGCGCCGCTTAATCCATCTGAAACCATTGGAATTGCAGCCAATTGCGAATTAAAGCACCCGAAACCCATGAAATCCATTATCATACCCAAAGTTGACGCCAACATCGAAGAGGGCACACTGGGCGCCTGGATGGTGGCCGAGGGCGACATCGTCAAAAAAGGACAGGCCCTGGTTGAATTGATCACTGACAAAGCGGTCTTTGAAATCGAAGCCCCGTCATCCGGATGTCTGCGTAAGATCACGGTACCGGAAAAGAGTGTGGTCCCGGTTGGCACCATCGTCGGTCTGATTGGGCGTCCCGGCGAAAAAATACCCGACATCGAATCCGAAAACCGCAAAATCATGCAGCAACATCGCAATCGAATCAACGGTCTTCAAGACACGCCGGCGCCTGCAACGCGAAAGGATACGGGATCTGACGCCCCGCCCCCACCACCTGCCGAGTCTGCCGGCAAGGGAAAGCCGCGCGCAACCCTGGCGGCACGCCGGTTGGCGCGCCGTAAAGGGATTGCCCTCGAGACGCTGCAGCAACGCACGGGCAACTCGTTGATTACCGTCGAAATGGTTGAACAGGCGGATAAGACGCAAACAACCGACACACAGGATAAACCATGATTATTCGAAAACAATCTTATCCGCGCATTGGTTTGATCGGGAATCCGTCAGACGGATATTTCGGGAAAACGATTGCTTTTACGTTCACCAACTTTTGCGTAACGGTAGTTCTTTACGAATCGCCGGAACTGCAAATCGAACCGTCACAGCGCGATCATTCATCCTTCAGCGGTATCGCGGCACTTGCCGAAGACGTACACCGTTTCGGTTACTACGGCGGCATCCGTCTGCTTAAAGGCGCCGTCAAACGATTTAATGACTATTGCATTGAACACGATATCGCTCTGCATAACCGCAACTTTACCTTGCGTTACCAGTCAAACATTCCGCATCTGGTCGGATTAGCCGGATCCAGCGCGATTATCTGTGCCACCATCCAAGCCTTAAGCAGTTTTTACGATGTAACCATACCCCGCCCGATTCTGGCGAATCTGATATTATCGGTAGAAACCGAGGAACTCGGAATAGCCGCCGGTTTACAGGATCGTGTCGTCCAAGCCTATCAGGGGCTGGTCTACATGGATTTCGATCGCGACCTCATGCAATCGCGCGGGTACGGCGATTACCGCCATCTCGATCATCAGCAGTTGCCCCCGTTATATATGGCATACCGCAGCGATCCATCCGAAATTTCGGGTGTTTATCACGGAAACCTCCGGCAACGTTATCTTGCCGGCGATCCACAAATGCTCGCGGCCATTGACGGATGGAAACAGTTGACCGATGATTTTCTGGAGGCCTTGCAAAACGGCGATCGCCAGCGTATGGCAACATTGGTCGACCGTAACTTCGATATCCGGCATGAACTGGCAACCATTCATCCAGCCAATCTTGAGATGGTGAAACTGGCTCGCGCCCAGGGCGCCAGCGCGAAATTCACCGGATCGGGCGGCGCCATCGTCGGCACCTATGACGACGAGATAATGTTCGATCGCTTGAAAAACCAATTGGCCGAAAAGAAAATTCACGTTATCAAACCGATCGTCACAACAACACCAAGCAAGAAAGACTCACCGTCATGACCGTTCGCAAAGCCGTCATCCCCGCCGCCGGATTCGGAACCCGCTTCCTGCCGGTCACCAAATCGCAGCCCAAGGAAATGCTGCCGATTCTCGATACGCCGGTGATTCAGTACGTTGTCGAGGAAGCGGTCGCCTCCGGGATCACTGATATCATGATGGTTATCGCCAAAGGCAAGCGGGCCATCGAAGAGCATTTCGACCGTAACCGTGAACTCGAGAACGAATTGGCCGCTGCCGGTAAAACCGACCTGCTCCAACAAATCCAGCGCATCTCCAAGATGGCGGACATTCATTTTGTCTGGCAGAAAGACATGAACGGGCTCGGCGACGCCGTCTTTTGCGCCCGCCATCATGTCGGCAACGAACCGTTCGCCGTACTCCTCGGCGATACGGTAACCGATGGCCCCGAACCGGTGACCCGCCAACTCATGAATGTTCACGATCAATACCAGGCCGCGGTCGTCGCCCTCGAGGCTGTGCCGCCGGAAAAAGTCAGTCGCTACGGTATCGCGGGCGGTCACCGCCTTGATGACGGTGTGATGCAAATCGATCGTCTGATCGAGAAACCGACGCTCGACGCCGCACCATCGAACTTGGCGATTGCCAGTCGTTACATCCTGACACCCCATATCTTCGAATGCCTGAGGCGCACGCCGCGCGGCCGGAATAATGAAGTCCAGTTGACCGATGCCATGAATCTTTATTTGGCATCACACGGCATGTACGGTCTAGAATTCACGGGGCGCCGCTATGATGCGGGTAACAAACTCGATTTTATAAAAATCAATATCGAATACGCGCTCAAAGACGCTGAACTGGGTGCACCCATGAAAACCTTTTTGAAACAACTCGTGCAGAACGATACCGCACACTAACCTTGTCGTCTCAACTTCAACCCAATATCGGCGGTGATGAACTGAACGCCCATCGAAACCATGCCTGAATTTAATGGAACCATCCGAGAAATGGCGGAACAGCGCGAAGCGCAAATTCTGGATCATCCCCTGGCAACATCCAGCAACGCCAGTCGCGGGCGCATGATCCCGGAACCGCCGGACCCTATCCGCCCGGTATTCCAGCGCGACGCACACCGTATTTTGCATTGCACCGCGTTCCGGCGACTGCGTTACAAGACCCAAGTCTTTTTCTCGCCTGAAAACGATCATATCTCAACCAGAGTCGATCATTCACTCTACGTCTCGTCGATCGCGCAAACCATTGCCGGCGCACTGGGCCTGAACCGGGAACTGGTCACCGCCATTGCGCTCGGCCACGATCTCGGTCACGGACCGTTCGGACATGCCGGCGAACATGTTCTCGACAAACTCTGGATGCGAACCGATCCCAAACGCGTGTTTCAGCATGAATTACACAGTCTACGGGTCGTCGACCGGTTGGCTGTCCGGCCGTCAACCCGCGAACAGGGCTTAAACCTCAGCTACGAGGTCCGTGACGGCATCGTTTGCCACTGTGGTGAGCGCGCTGAACAATACCTTTCGCCGCGCCCCAAACCGGGACCGAATCTTGAAAACATTAAACAACGGGCAACCACACCTTTCACCCTCGAAGGCTGCATTGTAAGAATGGTCGACCGTATCGCCTATATCGGGCGCGATTACGAAGACGCGCTGGCGGTCCTCGGCAAACTGCCGGCGCTGCCCGCCAAAGCGCGCCGGGTGCTCGGCGGCGACAACCGGACGATCATCAACACCCTGGTCAACGATCTGATCACCGAAAATCTCAAGACACCCGAACGGCTCGGTTTTTCCGATCCCGTCTTCGAAGCCGTCAACAGTATGTACCGGTACAATTTCAAATATATTTATAACCATCCCGATATCGTCGAATATGCGCGCAAAACCGAGCAGATGTTGACCTGCCTGTTCGAATTCGGGCAACGCATCCTATCATCCCGGGAACCATCCGCCTGGGGCGTGCAATATCGTGACGACGCCATCCCGACAACAGAATTACAACATTTTATCGCGGGCAACTATCCCGCCGCCAAGCGTCCGGCCATGTCTCAGGTTCTGATCGATTTCATTTCTTTGATGACGGATCGCTACGCCCGATTGTTATTCGAGGAGATCGTTTTGCCCAAACCGTTGATCTCAGCATTCCGTCGCCGCTAAAAAATTATCCCTGCCGCCATGGCGCCGCCAATCCAATCATTTTCAGCAAAACTTGAAATCGCTATCGCGCTTGGAACCAATCGCGGCAACCGGCTCGCCAACCTGCGCCGGGCACATGCCATGCTGGCACAATGGCCGGAAGCACGCCTTACCGAAACCGCGCCGGTCTATGAAACGATGCCGGTCGATGTCCCGCCGGAATTCAATAACCTGCTTTTCCTGAACAGCATCCTGCTCATCGAAACCGCGGCGGCTCCGGTTCAGGTACTCGAAGAGCTGCACGCTATCGAACGATTTATCGGCCGCGAACGCAACCATGAACCGCGCCATGGACCGCGCGCCATCGATCTGGATCTGGTGTATGCCGGGAATCTTACCATCGACCGCCCCGAACTCCGTATCCCGCACCCGCGCTGGGCGCAACGCGCGTTCGTCGCACAGCCGTTGGCTGATCTACGACCCCATCTGGTTTTGCCGGGCCAAACACGCGATGTGATTACCATCCTGAACGAACTGAACGTCCAGGATATCCGCCAAATCACCGATTATCCATGGTGGCTGTAAAAAAAACAACGGATTAAGACTTGATTTATCCAGCGAATTATGGCATAAACGTTGGCTTTCAGTTCGGGTGGGGTACCGAAGTGGTCAACCGGGGCAGACTGTAAATCTGCTGGCATCGCCTTCGATGGTTCGAATCCATCCCCCACCACCATTCCGGAAAACAGCGGTTTGGCAATCTCTATGCAGACTTTCAAATCCGTTTGGCGAGAGCTATGATTAATATTGCCGGATTACGGTCTTGAAGACGCTCTGCCGCAGACAGGTGATAGCATAGCCCACACGGTGCAGTGGAAATGGGGTGCTCAGGTTAGTCAACTGGCCGGTCGCCCGGTCCGTCTACGTTTCGTGATGCATGATGCGGATCTTTATGCCATCCAATTTTGCAAGGAGAGCTGATATGCCGTTGAATGTACTTGATTTTGGTGTACGCGGAAATATTGACAAGTCCGCCACGACTGCCATACAGGCGGCGGTTGACCAATGCCATGAGGCCGGTGGTGGTACCGTGCTGCTGCCTGCGGGACGATATTCCAGCGGTACAATCCGTCTGCGCTCGCAGGTGCGCCTTGAACTGGAAAGCGGAGCCGTACTGGTTGCTTCGCAGGATCCCGTTGATTACCAGCCGCTTCGCCAGGGTGCCGGGGATCTGCAGCAGGAGCAGGGGCACGCGCTGCTGGTAGCCGAGGATGCACATACGGTGGCCATCACCGGTTCAGGTGTGATTGATGGCGGCGGAAACGAGGGACTGCGGCACCCGAGGGCGGCAGAGGTGTTTCGTCCGGCGATGCTATGTTTCGAGGGTTGCCGCAACGTACGCATCGAAGGCGTCACCTTCCTGCATCCATCGCAGTGGACTCTCCATCTGTTGTGCTGTCAGGATGTACTGGTCCGGGGTGTAACCATTCTGGCCCATATGGAGCGGATCAACACCGATGGAATTGATCCTGACGGCTGCCGCAATGTGATCATCAGCGACTGCGTAATTCGAACGGGTGACGACTCCATCGTGATCAAGGACACCCGCAACAACGGCTGCCGCAACATTGTGGTATCCAACTGCGTGCTCAGTTCCGCCTGCGCGGCGCTGAAAATCGGTACCGAGGCAACCGGTGACATCCGGAATGTTACGTTCAGCAACTGCGTGATTGAAAACACGAATGTAGCGCTGGCACTTTACCAGAAGGACGGCAGCACTTATGAAAACATCCTGTTCAGCAGCATGATCATCGAATCCTATGCACAGTTTCCCATCCTGATTGACATCAAGCCGCGTGATTACCGGAACCCGACATGCGGACGCATCCGGACGGTGAGTTTTGATCATATCACGGTGCGTTCACCCGGCCGCGTTCTGGTGGAAGGACTGCCGGATCATCCTGTGGAAAATGTACGGTTTCATAACTTGACCTGGACCGTAACAGGTTCGCTTGTGACAACCGATATCCGGAAACCCGCGGGTGCACGCAGAAGCATAGCAGACCCCGACAGGGAAAACTTCGCTGCCTGTGCCGCTCAGTTTGTTTTTGCTTTCGTCCACGGCATCAGCTTGCGTGACATTCGATTGTATACAGAAGAACAGCCCATGGATCGCGGTCTGTTTCACCTGCGCAATGTCCGGGAGGCAAGGTTCACTGATATCGACGCACCAGATATCCCGTGCGACAAGCCGAGAATTACCGCTGACCCAGCAAGCCAATGGAACATCACGGCTCAAGAATCCACGAATAGCGAGTAAGAGTGGTGAACTCTGAACACGCCTGGGCGAAAAGACCTTTTCGGACAGGCTCTAGCTATTCGTCCGCCGCGTAGGTCAGCGCGATCATCTGGTGACAGGTGAACCGGTCGAGACTCAACGCAATCCGGTCGCCGTTCCGTGCAAACGGCAGCTCTACGCCTTGCGGTTCAAGCGTCACCCGACGAACCGGTTTGTCCAGCTTCAAGGATATCTCGACATCGCAACATGGAGTCAGATCCTCGATCACCTCCATACCTCTCCGGCCACCGCGCTTAACCAGATTGGCATGCAGGAGATGCAGGACGTGGCGGTTTGCTTCAGCCTGTTCGGTCAGCGTAACGCGCGCCGTCGAGGGCAAACTGGCGCGCAGCCGAACCGCGTCGCCAAGCAGCCGCCGGATACAGGCCAGCACGAAATGCTTGTTGGCAACCTGGCCCCACTCGCGATATGCCCGAAACGCGTCCATCGGCAACCACAGGCAGCTACCCTTCGCCACCCCGCAGGCGAAGCCCGTGGTCTCGCGGCGCGGCGGCGCATGCTGGTGCGAGCAGAAGTGATTCCAGGCACGTTCAAAATAAGGTTCGATCACATCACCCAGCGATTCGCCGTCGGTAACCCGTAAGCGCGGATAACGGTTATACTCGATGATCGGCGACTGCACGAACGCCGGTTGCAGTGTCGGAACAGGAAGGATGTAGTCGAGCGAAAACTCGCTTTCAGCGACCACTTCGGCGCCCACATCGAAACACGGTTGTCCATCCGCATCCAGTATGCTGCGACCCGTGAAAAGAATCTTGCCGCCGGCTGCCAGATAGGCATCCAGCTTGGCCTTGAGCGTGGCATCGATACGTCCTTCATCCGGCACGATCAGCAGCCTATACGGACTGAAATCCATCTCGCCATCAAGCATGTCCCACAACAGATGCCCTTCGAGCAGGATACGCGTCGCGCCGGTATCTGAAGCATGACCGGACTTATGATCCGGATCGAGTGCAATCGCCGAGAGCAGCCCGACGTCAGCCACGTTCCGGCTGCCCGCGCACCATGGCTCTTTGGCCTCGACCTCTGCATAGGCTTCGCCGATGATGGCATAGGTGCTTTCATCCAGGCGTCCATCGGGATGCAACTGGTCCCCGATACAACACTTGCCGCCGTAGGCCAGCATGGCCGCGCATTCGTAGCGCAGGGCATTGGGATGCTTGAACCCTCCGAATTCGCCCCATGTCGTATGGAATTTTCCGGTCATACCGAGGAACTCGAGACCGGTGGTCTGCGTGTATTTGGCGCTCATGGGGAAATGGTCATATCCCCACCCCCAGGTCGGGAGACTTTCGATTTCCAAATGCGTCACCAGATCGAGGAGACGTCGGTCACCTCGCGTCACATTACCGCTGTTCTGGGTCATCCGCATCTTGGGATGCACCTCGCGCAAGGCTTCCAGCGTCCGTCGATAGTAATTCTGCAGCACGATGTCGGCGTGCGTTGCCAGATCGTCGGGATCCTTCGGATCAAGCCCGCGCTCGACCATGCTGTCCATGCACCAGCGGCACTGGCATTGTACCTTGTGGATAATGTCCAGCCACAGGCCTTCGGTGTCCGGGAACCGTTGTCCGATCTCGCGGATCTGGTCACACAAGACATCGAGATACGGCGTATTAAAGCACAGCATATGGAAACCGGCATCGGTCGGCCGCCGACCCCAGCCATAGTACTCGCCTTGCTCGTTGATCGCGCGCCATTCGGGATGCGCATATGCCACCTGGTTGCTGATTCCGGCCGTGCAATAGACCTGCGTCTTGACGCCGATCTCATGGCAGGCGTCCAGTTGGGTGCGCGTGAGGTCAAAACCGTCTGCCAGATGCGGATGCCTTACGCCGATAGCCGTGTTGTAGTAGCTCCAGCCGTGATGACACACGGCAAACACGTTGATCCCGTTCACATGCCCGCGCTTGAGGGTCTCCTGCCAGTGCTGCTTGTCCCAAGCCGCCCCGATACCGGGGATATGTTCGGACGTATGAAAATCAAGATGAACCTGTCGGTATGGTATACTCATGATATTTCCCTTCTATCCTTTCAAACTTATCAGCGGCTTGACCAGCCGGCGGCTGGCGGCGGCCTCCAACGCTTGGCCGATTTGATCCAGCGTGAACGTCTGGGCGCGGTCCGTCCAGACGGCCGGATTCAATCGGCCCGCACGGTAATGGGCCAGGACAGCATCATGCGTCTCGGCCTCATCGTAGCCGCCGCCGTAGAACGTAAAGGTTTTGCCCGGGGCGAGACTGATCTTGCCACACTCGTCCACCCCGTAGATCCCGATCGTGCCGCCCGGCTTGAGGCAACGCTGCCCCTCCGCCACGCTGGCCGCCTTGCCGACTGCATCGATCACAAAGTCGTAACCGCCCGGCACGGCAGCCTGCACCTGTTTCCGCGCCTCGCCGGACCGGTAGTCCACGAAGGTCGTCGCCCCGGACAGTTTACCCTCGCCCTCCCGGTTCGCGGCCCCGGCCAGCGTAACATGCGCGGCGCCCAGATTACGGGCTTGCGAGACAAACGCCAGCCCGTTGCCGCCGCTGCCGGTCACCAGGACCGTCGCGCCGGGACCGATCCCCATGCGTGTGATGTAGCTGAGTGTTTCGCGCCAGGTGATAAACAGTGTGCCAACTTCCGGCGCGATATCCGGCGGCAGAATCTGCTGGACCGTGAGGAACTTGTTATCCCACCCTGCCACGCCGTCCTCCTGCATCGCGCGCCAATCGGTGGCAATACCCGTTTCGGCGAAACCGCCCCAGCCGCTGTTGACCCCGCCCGTGGCCGGGCAGCCGACCCGCGTAATCATATCGCCCGGCTTTAAATGACGCACCTTCGACCCGATCTCAACAAGACGCCCCACGCTCTCGTGGCCTAGAATGTAGGGTAGTTTCATCCAGGAACTGAAGGGCCGGTGAAAATGCAGCAGATGCGTATCCGTCCCGGCGCATACCGAGCCGAAACACAGCTCGCACCGCGCCTCGTAGTCACCCATCACCGGCTCCGGCAGTTCCTGTACCTGGACACATCCGGCCCGTTCAATCACTGCAGCTTTCATGTTTTCCCTCTCTTTCCAATCCGTATTTTTGCGCCGTCCAGCGGCCTTGCTATTTGCCCGCCCCTTTATACTTGTGCGGCTGCGCGAGCAGCCGGCCAATGCCGATTGGCTCGCAGAATGGCCGAAAGGGGACCATCGCCGCGATCTCCGCCAGCCGCTCCTGCACCTCAGCGGGCAAGGCGCCCTGGGCCGCCACCTCAGCATTCTGCCGCGCCTCGGCCTCGGACCGCGCCCCCATCAGCACACAATGTACGTCCGGATTACTCAGGGCAAAGCGAATCCCCAGCTCGGGCAGTTCCAAGCCGATCTCATCCAGAAACGCGTAGAGTTGTTTGAATTGCTCGCGACGCATGCTGGAGAGCCAATATGCCGCGGGCTGATCAATTTCGGCATCATATCGGCGCGCCAGCGCCCCCTGTTGCAGCGGCGATCCGACGATGATCCCCATCCCGGCCGCCTTGGCCGCCGGAATCACTTCCAAGGCCGCTTCGCGGTAAAGCAGGCTGTAGTTGAAGGCTGTCAGGACAACTTCAAACTTACCGCTGCGGCAAAGGTGGGCCAGCTCCGTAGTCGTCGTGCCCCCCAGACCGGTATGACGGATTTTGCCTTCCGCCTTGAGGTCATCCAGCAACTCCAGCACCGGGCCCTTGACGTTGACCATATCCGTCCACCAGTCATACTGTCCGGGACGGTCCGGTTCATGCACCATCAGGATATCGATACAATCGCGACCGAACGCGCGCAGACTCTCCTCAACACTGGCCCTTAAACAGGCCGGATCCTGCGGATAGAACGGCTTCGGTCGGCCGCCGATCTTGGTGGATAGCACCAGCGGTTGATGCACGTCCGCCAGGATCTTGCCCACCACCTCCTCGCTGTTGCCGTAGGTCGGAGCCGTATCGATATAGTTGATTCCAAGATCAAGCGCGCACTGCACGGCACGTTTCGCCTCCTGCAGCTCGGCCGAAAATGACGCGACGAACAAGCCGCCGAAACCGATCCGACTTACCTCCAACCCTGTTCCGCCCAATATCACACGTTCCATGATTTATCCTCTTATTTTCAGTAGCATCCCATAGGGATGCGGAATATTGGAATGCTGGAATTATGGAATGTTGGAAATTGATGCAAATATGATGCTTACGTTTTCAGCGTCCGGTGATGCGCCAATTTTGCGTTGCATGTTTTCCGGCTTGTAAAACATCGGTTTTGGCCTCTTGTCATTATTCCAATCTTCCATCATTCCATGATTCCATGGGATGACAGTGTCTTATTTTAGTGGTTTCATGCCGGCAATCTAACGGATATGGACTGGCGATGTCAAGTTACGTCGAAATGCAAACTTGACGGCGCCGCCCAGCTTTGCTAGTGTTACTTTCTATGGAAGCGCTTCTTCAGACCGGTTTCCAGAGGGCGCGTGTCCGCGCCGTCTGAAAAGCGATTATTTAACAATGGTTTTTTCATGGAGGTACGTTAATGTTACATCTGAAATCGTCATTTTGTGTGTTTGTGTCGCTATGCTTGATCGCCGGTCTGTCGATGGCCGCGGAGATTTACATTTCGCCGGACGGCGCCCGCGACGGCGATGGAACCCGGGAGTCCCCGCTAAACCTTGAAACGGCAATCGGGCGCAACAGCCCCGTGACCCCCGGCGGCACCATCCTTGTTATGGCAGGGACCTACGACGGGCGGATGGATGGAATCAAGCGTATCCCCTTTGACATCCATATATCCGGAACGGAAGATGATCCGATAATTATCAAGCCCGATTCCGGAGCGCGACCACATATCAACGGCGCAGTGATGCTGCACGGGAATTACATTCATATATACAATCTGGAAATCGGCGACCTTAAGTGGGATCGTTTTCAGGAAGAGCACAAAGTTGCCGGCGCCGCCTTTAATACCCGGGGTGGTATCGGGTCGAAATTGATCAATTGCAATTTATTCGGTGGCTCCGGGGGTGCCGGAATCTGGCGTCACTCTCGCGATTTCAAGATGTACGGCTGCATAATCCATGATTTCGGCACAATGGCCCGCGAAGGCGGCCGTGGCCATGGCCACGCGGTTTATACCCAGAACGAAGAAGGCACCAAGCATTTCGAAAACAACGCCTTCTATCGCGGCTGTGGATGGAACTTCAACATCTACACCGAAGGCGGATTCGTCCGCGGCTACGATGTCTTCAACAACATCAGCTTCGCCGCCGGATGGTACATGCCCGGACAGGTGTCATTCAGTTACGGCCTGAGCGGATTACAGCCCTCCGAACGCATCCGCTTCGTTGGAAACATAGCCTACCAGCCGCGCGACGATCAAACCTGGCGCGGCAATTTCCGGCTCATTGCCCATCGGGATCCCGCGGTCGTACACGACGATGTGGAAGTGCGCGACAACTACATCATGGGCGGTTATCGCGGGTTTTCGCTCAGTCAGTGGAAAGACGCGGTGGTCACCGGAAACACCATCTGGTCGTATGGCATTATGGCCGAACTGGCCACCGGACCGGGCGGTTCCGGTTTCAATGCGCCCGATGCGCCCAAACCCAACCTCGATAACTACGAATGGGATCACAACATCTATTACGATAACGATGTTGAGAAAGCCTTCCGCTATGGCGGCGGTGTCGAGGGCGCTGCAACTGAAGAACGGATCTCCTTTGCAGAATGGCAGGCGCTTGGTCTCGACGTAAATGGCGAGATGCGCCCCGGCCGCGAAGGGAAACCGACCGGTACCGAGATATTCGTCAACCCCAACTCCTATGAACAGGGCCGCGCGCATATCGGGATATATAACTGGGACGGATACGATACCGTAAGCGTGGATCTCTCGGAAGTTCTCGATCAGGGACAACGGTATCGCATCTATAACATGCTCGATATCTGGCAAACCATCGAGCTGGCCGACCCCGTCTTGGAAGGCGAATTCGACGGTCAAGAGGTTGCGTTGCCGATGAAGGGCGATGAAGCCTCGCCCGATTTCGACGCCTTCCTCGTTCTGCCGGCGCTATAATCCCGATCTGCTTCGGCTCAGCGAGAGCAGATTTCTCTCACGGATGCACGCTAGGCATGAAAAGGATACTGTCAATTTAAAGAGATGCGGTTGTACGAGTACGGGGCGGTGGGATAATCACGCCTTGGCCTTACTCGTTCATTTGGGTTGCGGACGAAACCGCCTTGCCAACCTTTCGTTTAAGCAGGTCGCGTAAGCGTATCCAGCTATAATTACTGCAAGCGGTACAGCTCGCGCGGATTGTCCCAGAGCCAGCGACGAGCTAAATACAAAGCGCGTTCCATGTCCATGTGGCCGGCCCGAATGCGGCCGGCAAGCACCCGCGCAAGATTCCCGCGCGCCAACGTCAAATGGCCAAACACCTTTTCCACCGGGATACGGTAATCGCCGCCAAACGCGATGATCTTGTTGGCGGGCAACAGGTCAATGGCTTCATTCAACGCCTCAGCGGCGCAACGTTCGGAAATGATATGCAGCCAGCAAAAGTTCGTCCAGACATTGGGAAACCCCTTGCCCAGCATCAATGCTTCCCTAACCCAGGGATAGCCCAGATGATAGATATCGAAACGCACATCCGGATGGCGTTCAAGTAAAGGGATCATATGCAACGGATGTAACCGCCGAAAATCGCCCCAATACCCGGTATGGACCGCAACGGTCAAGTCCAGTTCCGCGGCCAATTGAAGCATTTCATCAACCAGAAAGTTTTGCAGCGGATTGGTCACGCGATCTCCCGGCGGCAAAAAGACCGGCAAGTCAGCAACCGCACCGGACTTCAAGCGCGAAAATGCTTCCTCGGCCGCCAGCCGGTCCGGCGGCTGAAAAGGCATGGCAATCATTTTCAAGCCGACCGTGCCTTCGCGTTTGATTTGTCGCACATGTGCCCGGCGAGTTGCCAGATAGTCGTCCAGTGTCCGGATATTCGCCTCGGGTGCGAACTCGGGGCGGTTGAGATTGGCCCAGGTTCCGACGGGATACATCATCGGCATGACCGGAATCAACAAATCCGATCCCAAATCGGTTTGACCACACTGCGTCAGGCAGACGCGGATACGGCAAGCCTGGCGCAGTACGCGGTCGTACAACCCCGGCCGGTTCCCGTCCTGGATCGCCTCGGACAATTCCCGGTAATTGCCGTCATGAATATCGTCAGCGCCAAAGAAATGTTTGACACTGATGGATACCGCGCGGGAAAAGGACGTGTGCCGGATCAGATTCCAGAATGGCGCGAACAGCCGCCAGCGTTCATCCAGCTCCAAATCGTGATCGAACAACCGCCGATAGTCCGTCTCCGACATCCCGGCCAAATTAAGATCTCGCTGGGTATAATGGGAAAACAAGGTCAGCACATCGACGGGTCGTTCCAGCCGCATCGCTTCCGGCATCAAATGCTCATGCGCATCAACGATCTCCATCGCTTCGAGCGCTTCCAGTAGCTTGGCTTCAACAGCAGGCATCGGCATAGTTCGCTCCTTATTTAAGACGATAAATACCACTAAGGCGGGCTTCGCCCGCAACCCAGAGGTCAGACAAGTTTGGCCTCAGATTTCGCGGCTATGAAAGAACGGTCAACGACTACGGCGACGACAACGGCAGACGATTGGATTTTCTCTTATCGTAATCCGTAGTCGTCGCCGTCGTCGTCCAC
The DNA here is from genome assembly GCA_003565195.1 of PVC group bacterium. GTDB lineage: Bacteria > Verrucomicrobiota > Kiritimatiellia > CAIKKV01 > PXCX01 > PXCX01. The sequence goes on from PXCX01000183.1 coordinate 18,881, forward strand.
CGAGATTTCCATTTTCTCTCAAACGAGCGGCCCCTCCGCCACATCCGTGCGAATTGGTGTTGCCATGCCGGGACTCTCTCATATCACATACACTTTGTCAGGACCATCATATAACCATCTGCGGCTATTGCGCTTCTTCCGCTTCTTGCGGATCGTGGCGGTTTTCGACAACCACAATCTGATCGGCTTCCTCGACCACGGTCTTTTTGCCGACGACAATCACGTCGGCTTTGATATGTCCCGAGTACGAGTTGTTGCGGACAATGTTCGCGTCGGCGCGATTTAACCCGCCGCGTCGTTCTCCGTGCCTCTCTTCCACGCCGACGTGTTGGGTCGGCACTTCCTGTGTGTCGCGGATGATATTCTCTTCGACGGTGTACTCCAGGGCGTCTTCGCGGGCGGCGCTGATCAAAATGCCCGGCGAGCGCCCCGCTTCGCTCTGTGAATTGTTTTCGACAATGTTTCCCCTGATGATATTCCCCGAGGGTCCGCCCCCGTTGATGTGTATGCCGGGTCCCCCGTTTTCCGCTACAAGATTATTTTCGATAAGGTTGTTTCTGTTGCCGGGATGTCCAAGACCGGTGATTCCGCCGGCCCGATTTCGGACGAAGCGGTTGTTGCGCATCACGTGACCGCGATTGTGCCAGCAGTAGTAGAGACCGGCGCTTTGGTTGTCCTCGCTCAGGTTTTCATCAAAGATAGAGTTTTGCAAACCGGTACCGGGATGAAAGCCATGTCCGAGATTTTCTGTGGCCTCGCATTTGATGATCGAAAGGTTATTACCGGCCTGCAGGCTGAAACCGTCGGTGTGCCATCCGCGCACGGCCACCTGCTCAATCAGAAATTGAGAACATTGATAGAGATGAATGCCGCCGAGTGTGAAACGGCTATTGGCAGGCCGGATCTTTTCCCAGTCACGGCCTTTTATCGTCAGATCGGTTACGGCGGCGTCGGCGGCTTCCCAGGCGTGGATCATCGGGAAAACGGCGAACACCGGCGTGGAGAGAGCGGAACCGAACGACGCGCCGTCTTCCGGGAAAGCGCCGAAATCCTTTTTCGCCGGCGACTCAAGCACAAGGGTATGATCCCTGACTTCCGCAACGAAAAGGCGTTCCAGACGTGAATCGTTTCCGGGGGTTCCGAGCGTCAGTTCGTCGCCGGGCTTAAACATGCTTGCGTTCTTCAGGTGGATCTCGGTGTCGCCCTCTGACACGTCTTCGGCAAGAGCCGCCGAATCGCCGAAAGCGAGGATCAAATTAGGCGGTACGCCGTACGGCGCTTCGAACTTTAGCGCATTTCTTTCGCGGTCAACTTCTGTCACCCATGCCGGACGCAGATAGCCGGTGTGCCCTGTAAGATGGCCGCGCCAGAGGATAAGGCCGCTGCCGACATCAAGGTCATCCGGGATCGTATCAACTCGATACCAACCTTCGTCATCCGGTCCGCCATTGACTAAATTAATACGGACTATTGCGCGCGCCGGAGTCAGGAACGTCTTATCCATCCCAGCGCCGACCAAGCGGACATTGGACTTGACAACCAGTCCGCGTCTGAGCGGATATATCCCCTCTGGCACGTTCACGGTTCCGCCGCCGGCCTCGAAAGCCGCGTCAATCGCCGCCTGAAGGCCGCAGTCGGGCGCTTCCATGTCAATATATTCGGCGGCGTCGATTACGGTGCCGTTTGCATCGGCGAGCGCAATCCCATTCAAAGACAACATCAGTGCGAACGCCATAATCAGCAACGGCAATTCGAAAGCGAAGAAACATCTTCTCATTGCATTTTCCGTAACTATCATTACGAACGTGCTTAATCACTCAACCGCGGACAGCAGCACAAGCCCGTCAGCCAGATCTTTGCTGCTGAGCGTGACCTCCCGCAGGCCGGGTACCTTGACCGTGCACGGAACGTTTGCGCGGATTTCATAGCCTTCGTCTGTGCGCATCACATGCACGTATGTCTTGACCTCGACGGTATCGCCGGCGCCAAAATGGTAGGCGCGCAGTTTCCGTCGCCCGTCGCCGGCAATGTCGGGGAAGTCGTCGAGAGTCAGATCCTCGGCCCCATCGAGCATCCACGAGTTGACGACGCCGGGGAAGGTAGCCAACCAGCGCTTCGAACCGTCCTCGTTAACAAGCCAGCGGTTGGCATACTGCCAGCCGCCGATCTGGTAGTTCTCATCCTGCGGCATTTTGAAGTAAAACGTGAAGTTCTCCGGATCCACCCGGGTCACCTCGAGCTCGAGCATCACCTTGTCACGCGGCTCAGCCTCGTTTCCAAGCCCCATCAACTTGAGTGTCCGCCGCCCGTCGCCGTTGACGTCCGGCACATCCTCCAGATTCACCACCCGCGGGAAGGATAGGTCGGTATTAGGCCAACCGAGGTACATCCAGCGCTCAACCGGCTTGAAGGTGGCGCGCCAGGTTCTTCCCGCCTCGTTGGCGATCACCGTGCCGATCATCGCCTCGGTGTCTGTCCCGTAGATGTCCGGTTCGCGCGTCGTCGAGACCATCCCGATTTCGCCGGCGACATCCTCGACGACCGACTGGTAATATTCTATACGCTTCTGGACGGTCATCCGGTTGCCTGCAACTGATTCGAGATTCCATGTATCCTGGTTGTACGGGGTGCTGATTAACGCAACCTCGGCATCGAGTATCTTCTCCGGGAAAGCATCCCGCAAGACCAGTTCGCGCTCGTCGTAGTTCACCGCATCGATGACCGACCGGTAGGCGTCCCGTTCGGTGCGAATGACGAGGCCGTCCTTGACCAGCTCGGTTCCGCCGACGAGATGCGCCATGCGGAGGCCAGCGGCATCCTCGGATACAAACGCGAACTCGGCAGCGGCGGTGAGACCGTTATCCGTGCTGTGCATAGTCTCCGGTTTGCGCGAAGAGTACAGGGTGTCAGTGTGGCCGGCAGTGGTCACGACCTCGACTGCCACGCCGCGGTCGGCATCCTCAGTGGTCGGAGTAACTTCCAGAGCACGGGATTTTTCAATGGCGCTTTTGCCCCGGATCGGCTCCATGATCGCCGGATAGACGCTCGAACGCCCCTCTTCGCCCGTGCTGTGCACGTGCAGATACGGCATTTCCACCGGATAGCTTTCAGACGCCGCACCGCCGACATAGACATGGTCACTGCCGCGCCCGAACAGTGTGAGCGTCAGTCCGACCGCCTCGTCCGCCGTGTGATGATCGCCCTGATAGGATTTCTGCAGGCCCTCACGGAGCGGCCAGTGCATGACGAGCGGATCGGCCGAGGGAGCCTCGAGCGGGTTCTTGTCCCAGCGTCCGCCGAGCACCCATTTTGAAATTTCATTCTCAACCGCCGGCTTGAGTTCAACATTACTTTCCACGGTTTCGCCATAGGCGCCGTGGAAACAGTACACATGATCCTTCCCACCCTGCACCCGGAACACGTCGAAAACATAGAAATCAGCCCGGTCATCGCTGATCTCACCGTCAATCATGGCGGTCGATCGCTGGTACAGGCTGACGTCGCGGTGGCTGGTGGCACGGGCGCGGTTGGCGGTGTACTGGACGCCGGGGCAAGGCGAAAAGGACTCGGTCCAGCCCGTACCGCTTGTGGTGGAACCGGGGACGATATTCCTAAACTCGCGATTATCGATCCAGACCATGTTTTGCATCCGATTGAGCCGCATATTCGGACTCGAACGTTGCCTGCCCTCGTGGCGACCACCGAGACCCGGCGCAAGCCGGCATCCGTGGGCGAAAATCTCGATTTTCAGGCTGTCATGGTGTGCATGTCCGCGACCGAGCCCCCGGAAGATCGAAAAACCGCGTTTAACGAGAGGATTGTCAGAATCCTGCCCGTCTTCGATCAGCACCGCACCAAATCCCTCGTAGACCCTGGACGGATAGACCTCCTCGATCCTGCGACCCCAGCGCAAGTCACCCGCGTCGCCGATGAGGGTCGGAAAGCCTCCGGCGATACCGAGATAACCCGAGGGCCTGCCGTTCCCGACATACATCGTCGAGCCGATGTAATGGACATCGCCGCGGCTGTTGTAGGACAAGTTCTTATCGCTCGGATCCTCAGTGAGAAGCAGGGCGGTCCGGAAGACCGGCGCATCCGGCATTTCCACGCCGAGTTCGACGCCGAGCACTTCGAGGCATCTCGCGCGCGCGCCCTCACTCCGGATGATATCACGGTTGACGGCATCGATCCCGTGCTGGAGGATGTTCGTGTCGATGAGTTCGATGAGATCGGCGGGTGTCTTCACCCAGGCGATCCTGTCCTGCACGTACTCGGCCAGCTCACGGTTCCGGAGCATGAACGAGTAGAGACGCTCCGCGGAGTTCGCGAGTCGAATCAAATCCCCACCCGCCCAGCCGCTGTAGACGCTCTTGCCGCGACGGTTACCCCAACTGAGGCTGCCGCGTTGCAGATTGCTGTGCTGGCCGGTCTCCTTGTAATAGTGATCGAGGCCGGGATATTTCTCTGCCATCGCGCAGAGCAGGACCGCCGCGTCCATGCCAACCTGCGGATTTCCGGTCTGTTCATAGAGATCCGTCAACGTCACTAGAAGTCCCGGCCAGTCACGCCCGATGCAGGCATGCAGATCCCGGTAACGTGGATGGGCGTAGGTGATGTTCAGATCCGGCATCCACTCCCAGATCCCGTCACTGCGGGCGGTTCGTTCGTCCTGCGTCAACTCCGCCGGAGGCAATTGATAGCCCCTTGAGGTCAACTGCCTGTTCAGTCTGATCTGCCCGGCTGTCTCCGCATCAAGCATTTCCGGAGCGGCGGCTGTCTCCGCATCCACTGCCCGGATCGGACGGCGGACCAGATCACCGAGCACATCCCGGACCTCGATCCGATCCAGCAGCAACCCGACCTTGCTGTCGCTGCCGAAACCGACGGTGATGCGGCATTTGCCGTTGAAATGCCAGGGGAAATAAAGTTTACTGACCACACGATAGTCATCGCGGTAGGTGATCGGCATGAGCCAGTTTTCCTGGCTGCCATCAGGCTTGGTCACAGTCAGGCTGCTGAAAACCGGCAGGCCGGCGACCTGAATCGAATGTTCTGGATCAGCCATAACCGCCACCTTTTCCTCATCCGTGGCGGACTGGGTACGCGTCCAGGTCTCTTCATCCGCGCGCGCAATGAACCAGACACTGTAGGTTGACGGTTTCAGATCCATCTCGAAACTGAGTGCCGCGCCCGGCGCCAGATACGCCACTTTCCCGCCGCGGCCGCCCTGCGCCTGGGCGTCATCAAGCGTTTTGTCTGCCCCCGACAGCTCCACCGCATTGAACGACTGCACAACCGGTTCGGACTTCTGCGCCCGTACCCAGGTGTCCCACCAGGCGGAAGCCGGGATTGCGGATGCAGACAATGCCAGAACGAGAATGCGTGCCAGTTTTTCTTTCATTTTCATGTTTCCTGCTCCTGTATTTGGATTAACATCAACCTAAAACTTTTGACCATACAGCCCTACCCGAGATGAACGGCAAGGTTTTCATTGATTGCTCGATCTCGCATGTTCGGGGAAACGGCTGCCACAATCAATCCTTTTTAATGTTGACGGTTCCTTTTGAATCCTCGAGAGCCTCCAGGGAAACATGGTGTTCACTGCCGTCGGGTAAACGAATCGAGAATGCGACGTCGGCGGTTATCTCGAATGTACCGTCATCGGTGCGCCTGAGGTTGATCGATGTCGGCTGGCGGACGGTATCGCCTTCGCCGTATTCCCACAGGTAGAGTCCGCCCAGTTCGCCGAAATCATCGCGGCTTACCGTGTCACCGCGGAGTTGGAAGCGGAACTGTTTGGCGTCACGATCGCCGCCGATATAATCGGCACGCCAGAATTTGGTGCGATCCTCGTTGGATGCCGTCCAGTTCTTATCCAGACCGCTATGGCGAATCTCGATGTTGGTGGTCACAATATCGTCCTCTTCATCGACATCGATAACGCGCGAGAGATAATAATCCGCGCCACCGCGAACGTTTATCACGGAGGCATCCCCAGCGCGTTCAATATCCAGCGCGGTATACTGCGTCATCTTCTCGGGCGTTCCGACGGAGATGATGCGCTCGCCGCCGGCCAGAGAAGTCCAGGGCTGATCGATGATCATGCGTTTGCCGATATGGTCCGCATCGGTGATGACACCGACGCGTTCGCCGGCTTCGGCGCGGATAACCAGACCGTTCGCGCGAAGCAGGGTTCCTCCGGACAGCGTCGCCTGGCGAAGTCCGTCGGCATCCGTTGATAAGTAGGCGAATTCGCCGCGGGCTTCGTGTCCGCCAAAGCTCCTGACCATCTCGGGGCGGCCATCGGCAAAAAGAAGATCCTCCCTGCCGTCATTCAGCACGACCCTGAGCGCGACCGCCTGGAGCGCGTCGTTCTCGTTCCCGGCGATATCATAGCGTTCGATCGAATCGATGAACGGCTCGCCGGCGTACGGTTCGATCACGGCGACGAAAGCGGATTCGAGCCCTTCCTCGCCGCGTCTCTGCATGTGAACCATCGGCATGTTATAGCGAAGGCCGCCGGCCTCGGTGTATTTCAAGCCGTGCAGGGCGCGAGCGTTCGAGCCGAGCATATGCAGCCGGGTGAAATGATCCGGTGTATCGTCGGTCACGTTCGGCCTGAGGAATCGGTCCAGTTCTCCTCGCGGGATCGGGAGGGTGGCGACATAATGTTCCGGCGCGTCGCCGGCCCATCGCTCGCCGCTGAATCCGTTAAGGAAACTATGTTCTGCCTCTTCCTCTGTCATATCATCGAAGGATACGTTGTTCTCCGAATTCGAATCGATGCGTTCGCCCGTGTTGGCGCGGAATCCGTAACTGTGCAACGATCCACCGGCCACGCGGAAGACGTCGAATACGTATGAACTGGCGGTGGTGACGTCCGGATCCAATTCGCTGTGGGGCGCCAGCTTTTCGGGCGGCAACGAAACCGACCCCTCGCCCTCGTCCACGTCGATCAGCGCGAACTGCCGCTGGTATACCGGCTGCACGGCGGCTTCCGCCCTCATGTAGCGCGCGCCCTCGGCATCGGTCAGGCTGGGTATCCAGGCGTGCGTGAAGTGGTTTCGATTATCCACCTGAACGACGGTGTGCGCGCGGGTCGCCGTATCGGTCGGCCGCGTATAGCCGTGACGTTGTCCGCCGCCGATCACCATCGGGATTCCGTGCGCGTGTATCTGAAGCGCCAGCGTGTCGTTGGCGGCATGGCCGTATCCCTGCCCGATCCTCACACCGGCCGAGCGGCGGAAACGGTAGTCATCATGTTCGATTCCGCTCTCCAGTATTCCGGCCAGATTAACCATTACGCGCGAACGAAGATCGAGCCAGGGCGCGCGTCGCCCTTCGGCGGCGGTTTCGATCGCGGCCCATTCCTCATCGGTTTCGCCGTCCCGCCCCGCCCGGTGAACCAGAAGCCAGGCGAAGTCCGGATGGCCGGTTAGCTCCCAGTTTCTGCGCGGGTTGCGAAGCATTCTGCCATGCTGGAAGCCCAATCCTTTTTCAGGGCCGGTTACGCTTCCGGTTCTGAAGAAATGAAGGCCGGCGGTCTGAAAACGAATCCCGCCAAAAAGGGATTCGTAGACCTTGGGGTATCGTTCCCGGTCCATGAGCGAGAAACGCGGGTCGCCTCCATGCTTGACGTATTCCTCCAGTACCCCCGCGCCGCCGATGGCATGGGCGACGTAATAGGTTGAGCCGATGTAATTCAACCCGTCTCGACAGTGGCCACTGACCAGCATGTCCTGTATGCCGGCGGGCGCGTGGGGATAGGTAAACGAACGGGTGAACGTCCACTCCATCCAGGGCAGGGTCACGTCATTATCGCCCAGGAACATCGCCAGTTGCGCGACGGCGTGCGGCTGGTTGCCGACCTGGTTCTGATAGCGCATGTAGCCCTTGGCCAGATGCTGGACCAGGTACACGTCGAATAACTCGATCACGTCGTCGGGCGTTTCCACCCAGGGAATGAACCGGTTTATCGAGGCGGCCAGTTCATGGTTGTCCCGGATGATCGGGAAGAGCGCGTCGTAGGTATCTATATGATGACGCACACTGCGGAACGAGGAATTGATCCGTCTGCGACAGCGCAGGTCGCGCCCGTATGGACCTGGCATGACCATCACCGAACTCATCGCCGTGGTGCTGTCCATGGCCGGATACTGATGGGCCACGCGCGCCAGCAGGATGACGGCGTCGCGTCCGGCGTCGTAGTCGCCTTCGCGATATTGGTTAGCCAACGTGGCGATAAGACCGCCGCGTCCATGATTGATCCGGTTCCAGCGGTCGCGTATGCCGTCGGCGACCGGGTGCCAGTTCTGTCCCGGCGTGTCGGGATCGTCCATGGGGGTGAAGACGCCCCGTCCGTCGTCCTTGAACGGATACGGATCGGGTAGCGGCCGTCCGGCGATGTAATCGTCCATCGTATAGGTCAACCCGAGTTTTTCATTACGGAGCAGTATGTGGGCGTTACGCAGATAGGCGTCCACGTCCCTGCCCCGTCCCAGAGCGGGCGTCGACCAGCTTCCGTATCTTTCTTCGATCTCCTCGGGCGTCAGATCGCCTGCGCCCATGTTCGGCCAATTGGACCTGCTGTCGTCGGGCGCCATGCCGTAAACCCGGCCGGACTGGGAATTGATGGGAGGGACGCTTTCCCAAAGGACGCGGTCACGGTCCAGTCTGTCCTCGATCATCCGGGTATCGCCGCGCATAGCGGGGATTGATTCCGGTTCGAATTCATGAATGGACCGGCTCTTGATCGCGCGGCGCTCGGCGCCGGCGAGGACATCGTGCAAGTCGATGTTATGAATCAGCACATCGACCATGCTGCCGTGGTCGATCTCAAGACTTGCCCGGTACTGCCGTTTCTCCGGAGCGTGAAAGAAAAATTCAACGAATGAATAGAACTCATCCACGTAGCCACAACGCTGACGGTAGGAACTTTGCTCGCCGTTCAGGCCGTCGTTGACGGTCATACGGATATAGAGCGGTTTTCGATGTCGCTCAACTTGTTCGGTTTCGACGGCTCCCACGATGCGAACCGCATACATTCCGCGATCAAGTTCGCCCAGATCCAGCTCGAACGCGGGATCGCCCAAAGCGGTACGCGTCACGGGTACGGGTTCGTTATATTTGCCTACGTGCCGCGAGAATCCCCAGGTCGGCACGTGATAGACAGGCGCGGCATATTCTTCCAGCCGGTCGGCCGCCAGTTCTTCGGCAAGCCAATTCCTCAGCAGGCTTTGACGGTCAAACATATTCCGAACCGGCAAATAGTGATACCAATAGTAGCGGAAGTTCTCCACCGAATCGGGATACATCTGCCGCTGGGGATGCTGGCCTCCGGGCGAATGGATGAATTCGCCGTCCTCATCCAGCAGGCAGCCGGGATAGCCGGCCGGCTCGCCGTGTTGCGTGGGGAACAGCGGCAGGTGCACACCGAAGAGCGGTCCACCCACCTCGTATTCCATCGGTTCGTTATCGGCAACACCGAAATTCGGCGCGGCCGCCACGGCGGCGACTAGCATCAAAGAGCCTATCATTCGTTTCATACCGTTATTCCTTTCAAGTTAGTACGGCAAACCATCAACGCAAAATACTGCTTATTGTTCAAAATCCTGGAGCTTTCCAATGACAAAATCGATCAGTTCCGTGTGCTCCTCGTCGCGTGCGGCGCGTTTCAGGGACGGCAGGGCATCAGCCCCGATATCCACCAGGGCGTGCGTGGCCGCCCATCGCACCGTCGGACTGTCGTCGCTCATTGCCTCGACCAGCACGGGGGTGGCGTCCTCAACGCCGATAGCGCCGAGCGCGACGGCGGCGGTCCAGCGTATATCGTCCGATTCGCCTTCCTGCAACATGACGATAAGACGGGGAACGGCATGCGCGGACGCCGCGCCCATCATACCAAGCGAACGCGCGGCAACCTTTCGCGTGTCGTGATCATCATCCGTCAGGAATTCGGCGATCCGTTCGGAACTGCTACCGGTTTCCGCGTCCACTCTTCCCAAGGCATCGATGGCGTTGCGGCGAACCGCGCGGTCGGTGTCGTCGAGCACCTGCATGAGTTTTGGAACGGATTCCGCCGCTTTTTCGCCCATGCTGCCGAGCACATAGATCGCGTAGCGGCGTATGCTCGGATTGTCGTCGGAAACGGCTTCCAAGATCATGGGTGAGGCGTCTTCAGGCATAGCCGACAGCGCCCGAAGCGCGGCTTGAATGATCTGTTGATCGTCGTCGGTAAGCGATGCGAGAAGCGCGGGTGCGGCCGACCGGTGGCGGATGCTTCCCAGCGCCCCCGCCGCCTGAAGCCGCTCGAACGCGTCGGTTTCGTTGTCAAGCAGGACATCCGCAAGCGTCTCGATCGCGTCCTTCGCCGCGGGGCCGATATTTGTCAGAGTGTCGATAATGGCAAGACGCAATTGATAGCCTTCATCGGCCAACAATTGGCTGAGCGGAACGGTGGCCTCTCCCGCGTCGCTGCCGATAAGCCCCAGACTGGTAACAGCCTGGTTTCGCACATCCGGATCCTCGTCGTGAAGACTCGGGATCAACGCGGTAACCGCCTCGGCGGGCGGGGTGACTGCTGGATGATATCGCCTGCCGACCGAACCGAGCGCGGCGGCGGCAGCCCGGCGAATCTGCGGCGATTCGTCGTTGAGCGCATCGGCCAGCTCGCCAACAGCTGCCGCGCCATTTCTGGCCAGTCCGTCTATGGCCCCGATAACGCGCAGTCGGAGTTCTTCATCCTCGCTCTCCATCAGTTCAACCAGCGGCTCAACGGAGGGCTGACCGATGCGGGCAAACGCCAGCGAGACGCGGTTGCCGGTTTCGGGGTCGAGGAACGCCTCTAATACAACCGGTATGGCCTCCGCGCCGAACTGATTCCCCAGCACATTGGCGGCCGCTCCGCGCAGGTGGCCGTGCCGGCGGGCTTCTCCGCCGGGATCGACCATGAAATCGACCAGGAGATTCATGACCATATCCCGGTTATCGCCGATTTCGACGTCGCGGCCCAGAGAATTTATGGCGTTGCGCCGGTCGACCCAACCCGCCTCCTCGTCCTGAATCAGCTCGATGGTTTCGCGTAGTTTCGCCTCAGCGTCATTGCCGGATACCGCCGGCGCCAGCATTCCAACCGCCAGCATCGTCGCCACCATTGTTATTCCACAGTTATTCATGATCATCCCCCTTTTTTGTCGTTTATCGGTTGTCGGTTATCGGTAGTTAGAGCCTGTATCTCCCGCCAGTATGCTCGACTTACGGCGCTTTTCTCCGCCGTACTCTTACACGTACTCGTACACACAAATCTTTTGGATTCAGAGACGACGGAGAGAAAAAGAGATAGGAGTGTACGAGTACAGTATGTGTTTCCTCGGCTATTCCGGTTTTATTGAGGCTTACACCTCTTCGGACAGGCTCTAGCTCCTTCTTCGAGAATTGTTTGAGTAAATGAGTCGAACATTTCACATGCGTCTGTCTAAGTTGTTGCGGCCCAAAGCGTTCAGTGTTCAGGTGTTCAGCGTTCAGGAA
>PXCX01000320.1 GCA_003565195.1 PVC group bacterium
CCAGGCACTCGGACCGCGTTCTCGCAATTCAAATTTTTGCCTTCCATCATCGCGTGGCCCCCGGAAAAGAATATTGCCAAGCAACGGTTTAAACGCTTTGCCAAGACTGATCAACGCAACCGCTGCCGTCAGACCTGCGCCGAACGAAAGGTAAAAATCGACGTTATTCGTATAGACCGTATCGATCAGGCCCATTTCCGGCGTCCAGTTCGTCAGGATCCCTTGCCGCCGCAACATGGGATTGGCCACCATCGTGATCAGCAACCCGGCCACGCTTCCCATGACGGCCCAGAAGGGAAAGACCATGCCGACCATCAACGCGGTCATATCAAACGTAATATTCAAGGGGGTCGCCGGCAGGAATCGCGTCAGGGCCGGTGTCAAATCGACCCACGGAATGGGAATGAGTTCCAGCGGTTGGGCTAGAATGGATCCGGTGATCGCAGGTACGCCGACATAAATGGCGCCAAACGTGATCCCCATCATGCCGCCAAGGGAGAAGCAGCGCCATCGCCACTTCTGAGCCGTTTCTTTCTCCTCGACAAGCGCAGTAATGCCCGATGCCGCAACCGGGGCCATCGGGAACGGCAATTTTTCCACATCGCTGGTCAAACGGTAGAGCACATATCCCAAGCCGAACTGGTCCACATGCGTTTCAATGATGCCGAGGGATACGAGCAGGATAGGTGCGATCCAGATGCGATTAAAGAATGTCGGCCCCGCCTCGCGGATGGCGTCGGCCGGCGGCGCCCACCAGGTGGGTATTTCCGCGGCGATCCCCATGGCCTGCGCATAATCCGACTGCACATAATACTGGTTCCAAAGCAAACCGGAAAACGGCGCCGCCATAGCCAGACCTGTCATGTAATACAGCAGATACACCTCCTGCATTTTCATCTCGGTCAGCGAACGGCGCGCCACTTCGGCAAAAAGAATAATCGTCACCCACTGTGCCGCGGGCGCGATGTCCTGCCCCGCAAACAGAGTCAGATACATTGAACCCGGCATCATAATGATCCCCAGGAAAAATGCGCCGACAATCGTTTTCCAGCCGAACCCTTCGGAGAATTCCTCCGGAGGCTGCATTAACTTCCGATACTGTTCTAGTTCGCGATCCGGTTTATTCGCCATCTGTTTCCTCGGCAAAGAGAGCCATCCCTGTACGGCTATAGGCGCCGTGTTCGGCTGGTTTCATATTGCGCCAATGCAGCAACAGTTTACGCAACCGCTCCAGAAACGGTTTATTGGTTGTCACCCAGTTGGAATCCTGGCCGCTTTCGCGCGTCACCCTCATCACGACACGGAAGGCATCGACGCGGTCATCGAAGGCGGCGGTAAACAAAACAGTCTGTGTCACCCCCAGATCGAAGGGAGCCAGCGCCACGTGATACGTCAGGCGGTACAGCGGGCGTCCGGCATCGTCCTGATCCGATTCCCGTCCGCGTTCTTCCGCAACCAGATCGCTGGTCGAGGCCTCGGTGAATTGCGTGAAATATTCATGAATATACCCCATGATCCCGACAACAATTTTCGGCTGATAGATAAACGGGAACACCACTTCCATCACGCTTCCGTCATGCGGCGGCATGGACCATTTCCGCTGTCCGGACGGCACGGCGGCCTTGGTCGCGACCACGGCGGGATAAAGCGTTGAAAGCAGCACGATGGAAATGGTAAAGACGATCACGTACGCCACGCCGAGCGACGAGAAATTCAGATTGATATCCTCAATCAACCGATAACGGTTCAGCAGAATGCTGGAGATCTGTCCAATCAGGTAACCGCCCACGGATCCGATAATGCCGTACACAAAGGATTCGGCAAGAAAGAATAATCCAATGTGCGTTGGGTTAAGGCCCACGGCGTTGAATACCGCGATTTCTTTTTTCCGTTCGAACACCGAGCCCAGCATCGTATTGAGAATGATCGTACTGGCAATCAGCAGCGGAATGATCAGCATCGCCATTCCGCCGATCGACGTCCGGTACCCGGATCCGATGTAATAGACACCCGGTTCGTTCATGCGTCCGCCTTCTTCACCCACGGTAAACGGCACACGACTGGAAATAAAAAACCGTGCCGAGGATGTGATCAACAACTGGTCAATCACAGGCCATATCTCCGCGTCGTCCTCCAGTTGCACCGAAATGCTGTGGGGCCTGGCGCCAAGGCGGCGAGACGTTTCGACCGGCAGCATCAGCATGGACGAGGTAACGACATGAAACACACCGGTCTCGTCGATGGCATCGGCATCCGCGGCAGCCTCTTCTTCACTGACACCGGCAGGAAGAAGCATCTCTTTGATCGGAAGGATGGAAAGGCCATTCAGATCTTCCATGGCACGGAATCGTTCATCGCCGACAATCCCGACCACCAGGAAGTCACGATTTTGGAAACGGATCGTTTCTTCACCGATTCGATCGGGATCCAGGTGCAAAACCTCCGCCAGACTTGCGCTTACGACCGTTTCGTAAGCATCAGCTGCCGAGAAAAACTCACCGGCGACCAGAGGCATGGGTCCCAGGAATCCGTGTTCCCCCGGGTCGACGCCAAGGACTCCCTCGATCAGCGCCGTCCTGCCGGTCGCGGTTTCCGCACGAAACATCGTGCTCTGCCCGCCCTGCGAAGGCGGCATCAGCCAGCGGCGCGTAAATGTTTGCGCCCTGCCGACAAACATCTGTTCCATGGTATTCCATGATTCTTCATCCATCTGTTGTCCGCCCGGCCAATGATACATGATGCCGGTATACGGAGCGACACGTCCCTGAGGAATAATCGTGGGACTCATACGCCGCGACACACTGGTAAACGCCAGCATGGTAAACGTCACCAAAACAATCGTGGCAGTCGTCAGCATGGTGCGAATGCGGCGGCGTTTCATGTTGCTGACGCCGATCAGCATCGCCTGCTGACTGACCATGGAATAGGCAACGTCGGAATCCTCATGGCCGGTAAGCGAGTGGAAAAGCAACTGCATTTCCCCCTCAAACCGGCCATGCAGAATGTAGATCACAAAAAGCCCCAACCCACCCATAATGAACGCGACGAACATGGCCTCCGGCGCCCTGGCGACAAGGAACGCGGGATGAATCAACCGGAACAAGACGTAGCAGGCAACGAACAAGACACCGAAATATATCATTTGCCGTTCGATACGAGCCGTTTTGAACAACAATTTCTGCAGGAAAAAACAGAAAGGCAGCAGCAGGGCCATATAAAACACGACGGCTTTCAACATGTCGTTCGTGATGTCTGCGATCTGGTTATACGCCTTCACCTGGGCGCCCAATCCTTCGTATAGAGCCCGTAAATACCCGACATGATCCATGTCGGCGGCGGCGGTTTCCGACATTTCCTCAAGTTCGCGGCCACGGGCCAGAAAATCGCTGACCAGTTCGTCGGCGATTCCACGGAAGCCTTCGAAGCGATAGCGGTTCAGCCGATCCATATCATGGATTGCATGCCGGAAAAAATCAGGCCCCAATTCACCAATCCGGAATCCTTGGCCTTCCGGCCATTCCGGGGTGACATTGATGGCCAAGCGCTTGTTTTCGGTCATGAGTTTCAATCGTTCCGCAGGTGGCAAATAAAACGCTGCGGGACCCCAGGAGAGCGCGGGCATGGTCTTGCTCGACAATCCGGATGCGGCGCCGGTAACTCCGTAACGACGCGGTTCTGAATCGCGCTCCGCGCTCAAGGGCAAAAAGGACCGCGTATAGATCGCAGAGGATCCCAGCCGGGATGTATCGACGCGTTCCCTGACCACCAGCTCCCGCGCATCGGTCAGCGAGAGGATCTTCATCGTCATGGGCCGCAGATCAGTGGATGTCTGTTGATGGCGGTCACCGGCATCGACCGCATGGTCCACGGTGATGAAATCCTCGTCAAAACCAAAGGCGGAAGTTGCCAGCAAGCGTTCACGGAGTCCGTAGAATATGCCGGTGGCCCGCTCGTCCGTCAACACCATGTAGGAAGCCATGATGCCGGGACCGTTAAAACCGGTCGGCGGCGCGCCTGCCGGCGTCAGCAGGATCACGCTGCCCGGCACGGGAATTTCCGGCAAGACTCCGGCCGCGAACTCATCGAACTTGTAGGCTTTAACAATCGACGACCACAACTCGTCGGTGGCAGGGGCTCTCGGCAGTTCCCTTGTACCGGCAATGACGGGATCATCCAGGATCTCACGGAACAACGGCTTGACAAAGGCGCTGATTTCGGCCACGTGGCCCACATCAAGATTCTGCACGGTATCATTTGGAGTAAAGGTGCGAATCGTGGTCGCGAATGCGTTATTCAGCGCAAACGCCGGACGTCTGTCGGCGCCCTGCAGGAAGGCCAGGCTTTGCGAGACATTCGGCACATAAAACTGTTCCGGCATACCGCCGACGCCCGTCAGAGTATCGACCAGCAGGTTCCGGCCCACGCCGTTCGCGGCTTCGTGCGCCTTTGCCACCTCCCCGGCAATTCGCATCGTGTTGCGTCCCCAGCGATCGGCCCAGCTGGATTGTCCCAGACTGACACCCGATGAGAATCCTATTCGGTCACTATCCCATGCCAGTTCCAGCGAAATGATCGCGCTGACATTGCGTCCGCCCAAAGCGCGCCGCACCGCGGCATTCCGTTCGCTACGCTCCAGATCGGCACGATTGCTGGCCGACCAGGAACGATTCCGCTGCACAATCTGCCGAACGTAGTTCTGCAGGATGTCTTCTTCCGCATCGGTCAAATCGGACAGTTCGGTCTGAATCCCGACCCGGTTGAACAAGGTCAGAACGTTGACGAATTCGTCTCTGGCTGCCTGAAGTTCCTCTTCCCTGGCTTGGATCTCCTTGATCCGCGAGCGCGCTTGTTGCAGTTCCTCAATGGCAGCCGAATCAGGCGCCGTCTCATGCCTGTCGGGAGCGGTTTCAGCAATGATGCTTGCCAGTTGATTCGTGCGCGCTTGCAGTCTGCTGGATTCACGGTGAAGGTGCAATTGCTGGAGCTTGATCTCGTTGACATCGCGCTGGCAGAGAGCCACGATGGGATCCTTGATGGTGATCTGGCGGCCAATGGACATATCGGTCAGCGTACGTAATTCGATGAGGAATTCCTCATCCTTTTCCCGGGTTTCCGGTCGGAACTCGAGACGTTCAAGATGACCGGCGATAAGTTCCTGCAGCCGTAAATCGGAAGAAAGTTCCAGACGCAATTCCTCAATCTTCTGTTCCGGGGCCATCAGATACCAGGCAAGCAGGCGGTCGCCGAGATAGTTATGGGTCCGCGCATTGATCGCAGCCAGAACCACCGTCCGCGCAGGCGGTTGTTCACTGAATTCATCCAGCAATTCGAGCAACAGGTGCACATTGGCGCCTGCTTCCGCCCCGGTGGCCAACGAGGGCACGACATTATTGGCATCCAACGGCGCGGTGATGACCACCACGTCTGAGCGCAGATCGTAATCGGCGCCGGGAATCATGACCCACGGATTCCGTAAATCGCGGTTTTCCCAGCGCGAGGGTTCCGCTTGGATGCGCACCGGTAAACGACGTTCATCCCTCATGGATTGCCGTAGAGCGTCTCCATCGGCGGCGGAAAGGAAGTAGCGGGGCACCGCCACCTCCGACGTCGGGACTTTGTCGTAGGTGTCCGCCGTTTCATATTCTTCGGCAGCCACGAAAAGAAACCCTTTGACACCGAATCGCAACAATCGTTCCCATTGACGACCGGAATGGAAGTTCATCAAGATGATTTTGCCGGACAGATCGATGCCGCGCACCGCGTTCAGATCTTCCGGGGTGCCGTATCGCAAATCGACAATCTCCGCGGCAAAATCACGTTCGCCGAAATTACCGGGCCGAAACAAGCTGGGATGCATCGGCAACAAGTCGTAGGTGCCGTCATCCGTCAGGATGCGCGCAGCGCCCGGTAGAAACGACGGCGCGGTGAACTCGATTTGTCCATGTTCGAATCCGCTGTTCGCAAAACGGTCGAACACGCGTTGTTCGAGATCAAGGTTTGCCGCGGATCCCGGCAACCGCATTCCCTCGCCCAACAACTCGGCCAGTTCCTGCCGAACCGTAGCGGCGGCATCCGCGCTGCTCCAGGCAACCTCCTCCCCGGCAATTGCCGCCATGGAGCAGCACAAGGCTGCCGCCAACACCAAGGGTCGCCGGCAAATAGATTTTTCAATACCTGTTCGCATACTCATATTATCTGCATAACGTTACTTAATGACCAGCGATATCAAACGTTTTTGTGCCAGCTTGCGAATAAACTCCGCCGTGGCCAACTCCGCTTCCCTTCGGTTAACCCGAAAATGTTTAACAAAATCTTTCATGATCTGCCTGACCGTTCGCTCGCCGTCGATCCGCTGAAACACAAACGCGCCCATTTCATCCAGCTCAATGCGTTGCTCGATGACCGGGGGCGCAAACCGTGACCACCAACGATTGCTTCGCTCAATCCGGGTAACGATCACAAGCCCATCGGCCTCGGTTTCCGTCTTCTCTTCCGCAATGGCTTGATTCCGCACTGGAATCGCCGCCAGCGATTGTTGCCGGTCGATTTCCGGTTTCGGTTTCCGCCACTTATCCAATAAGCCGGACATGTTTTCAGGTTCCCCTCTTCGCGCCGCCGATTCCACCCACGCGGATATCAAGATCCTTCCGTTCCTCCAGTTTATGGGTTTGCCCATCCCGAATCCAAAGAATGCGGTCCGATACATCGAGCATCTTCATGTCATGGGTCGCCGATATGACGGTGATGCTGCGATCGGTTTTCAGGTCAACCAGTAGTTCAATCATCTCGCGTCCGGTCTCAACATCGAGATTGGCCGTCGGTTCGTCAGCCAGGATAATGACCGGTTCGTTAGCCATGGCGCGCGCCACCGCCACCCGTTGTTGCTGGCCGCCGGAAAGTTCATAGGGACGGTGGAACACCCGGTCGCCCAAACCGACACGCTCCAGGATGGCAACACCACGGTCACGGGCGTCATCCGGTGTCAGTCCGGCAAACAGCATGGGTAAGGTCACATTTTCAAGTGCGGTGAGGACCGGCAAAATATTGTAACTCTGGAAGATATAACCGATCTTGTGGCAGCGCATCCAGGCCAGCTCATAGGAATCCAGCTGGGCCACGTCGATTTCGTCGATAAAGACCATCCCTTCCGTCGGCGAATCAATGCCCCCGATCATGTTGAAAAGGGTCGATTTCCCGGAACCGGATGGCCCCATAATGGAAAGATATTCGCCGCGAAAAACATCCAGCGTAATTCCGTCCAGCGCCTTGGTTACCGAATCCCCCCGGCCATAATACCGTTTTACGTCAATGGCGCGAATGACAATATCTGCCCGTTCCTGCTGCTTCGTCTGATCGAATTCTACCGTACCCATAAACTCACCTTGCCGCCCCGGTACCTGTCGCCGCCATCTCTTCGTTCAATAGTCTTCAACTTGATTTCCGGGCATCTTCCGCACGGCAACACTGCAGCCAGATAAGCCGTTCGACATTCGTCCCCCGTCATGAATTCTCCTGTCTCCATACCGGAAGCAAAGAATTTCCGCTGCACATTATCTCCTGATCTGCAAACCGTCTTTTTGAAGCACGTTTCATGCCACTTGTTCTCCGGCAATCCGTTCACGTGTGACAGCAACCGTCATGACGTCGGGTTTTCAGCGTCGCCTCCATGGCATCGCCCCATATTCTGACTGACCAGCGGTTCGCGAGCGCTGATCAGGTTCCCTGTCGCTGTCGGTGATTCCGGTAGCACAACTTCTTTCCCCTTCGACGCATTCGTGTACAGGACAACTCAAACTGCGTACTTTGTTACCCTCTTCACGGTCGTTTCACAATCGATTTACCCGGCTTGATTCAACCTGATAATTGTTTCCGCGATTTGGATCGCATTCAACGCGGCGCCTTTGCGCAGATTGTCACCCACCGCAAACAACGCCAGCCCGTTGTCCAAGCAGGTATCGCGACGAATTCTGCCGACAAGGACATCGTCCTGTCCTTCCGCCAGCAAGGGCATCGGATATTGTGCCTGTGCCACGTCGTCAAGCACCTGCACGCCGGGAGCGGCCGCAAGCCAGGCGCGCGCATCGTCCGGATCGACGGGACGCTCGAACTCAAGGAACAACGCTTCGGCATGGGCTTGGAAGACGGGAATCCGCACGCAGGTGGAGGAAACCTTGAGGTTCGGCGCGTTAAGAATCTTGCGGCTTTCATTGAGCATTTTGACTTCTTCACTCGTGTATCCGGGCGTATCCTCTTTCAAGCCACCGATATGCGGAAGCACATTAAAGGCAATCCGGTGCGGATACACCCCGTCACCATCCGGGGCTTTCCCGGGATAGGCGCGCACTTGGGCATCAAGTTCTTCGACGGCAGCGCGTCCGGTCCCCGACACGGATTGGTAAGTGGCCGCGACAATGCGCCGGATGGGTACCTGCCGATGCAACGGCGCCAGCGCCATTAAGCCAATAATCGTGCTGCAGTTGGGATTTGCGATAAATCCGTTGTGCTGTTTCAGGACGTCACCGTTCACTTCGGGAATGACCAGCGGAACCCGGTCATCCATGCGGAAGTCGTCACCGTTATCGATCACGG
>PXCX01000347.1 GCA_003565195.1 PVC group bacterium
ACCCGGTGAGGGCGTCCGGTTTTCTGATCCGGCGCATACCAACGCCGTACATAATCCGCGAACAGCCGGTTTAGCTCGGGATCACGCTCCGTGTTGGTCAAAATCAGGTTCGCGTATACCTCGGCCAATTCCCGACCCGGACCGAACATGCGGGCGGCAACGAGATTCAAGCGGGTACGGTTCATGAACCGGGCAATCACCCCGCCGGTACGCGATTTCGCGATGATATACGGATTGATCAACGCGAATGCAAGTTCGTGTGCCATTGTTGCCTCGCTGAACTACACCTGGTCGTAGCCCGTGAGCGGACGGTACCAGATATTACGGAAACTGACACGATCGCCGTGGTCCTGCAATTCAAGTGGCAAGGCCGACGCATGTGGTGTATAGCAGGTTGTTTCGCGGTGTTTGGTGGGGCCTTGCAGCTCTCTGCGATGATGCAAGAGGATACCGTTTAACAGGACCGTGACATAAGCCGGTGTGACCAGTTTGTTGTCGCTGAACACAGGCGCTTCCCATACGATGTCGTAGGTTTGCCATGCGCCGGGTTCACGGCATGCATTTACCAGCGGCGGAGATTGCCCGTAAATCGCGCCCATGGTACCGTCGGCGTACGTCGGATTATTGTAGTTGTCAAGAACCTGGATTTCATAAAGGGTCATCAGAAAGACGCCGCTGTTGCCGCGACCCTGGCTTTCCCCAAGTATCTCGGATGGTTCGGACAGTTCCAGATGCAATTGGCAACTGCCGAATTCATGACGTGTCCGGATGTTACCGCTGCGCGGCACAACTTCCATACAGCCGTTTTCGAGTTTCCATCCGGCCGGTTCGCCATCTTGCTTTGTCCATCCATCCAGACTCTGTCCGTCAAACAGCATGACGGCATCGGATGGAGGGGTTGCGGGCTGATCGCCGGTGGCGGGTGTTCCAGGCGTAACGATCCGCGGTTGCGGACGCTCGGCGTCATGGACGCGGTAAGGTGAGCCGGGAATGTAGGGTGTGTCATTGTAACCTGTGTTTGCCATGGATGGATTCCTTCCTGTTGGAGCGCATTCAATCAAGACTTAAAACGAAAGCGTATATAAAACCATATTACGGATCATTCTGCAAGCTTTGTTTGGTGTTCTGGTGGTCCTGTCGCGCGGTTCGCCAGGCCAGCAAGGCGGTGATGACCAGTAACGGTAAACTTAAGCGCAGGATGTGCAAGACAGGTTGCGGATCGTCGGCGGGGAACCGGTCAAGATAATAGCCGCCCAGGATAAACATGGTTTCGCCCAACCCCCATGAACCGCCGATTACGAGGCCCATACGCAAACGTTGCGAACAACCGCGCGCCTGGCGCGCCAGCACAACCACCATCGGGAATGCGCTGCCGACGGTTATTCCGACACCCAAACCCCAAGCTGGAGCCCATGCCAGTTCGGTCACGCGTGTTAACTGCCAGATCATCGGTAAGGCGGCGATCGTCAACCATGTCAGTATCCGGGCGGCACCGATGCGATCGGCGAGACAACCCCATCCGAGCGCGCCCACGGCACCGGTGATTCCGGTCGCGAATACGGTCGTGCCGCCCCAGCCCTGGGCCGGCGCATCAGGAAACCGGCGAACCAGCAGGATCGTAATAAAACGGACCAGCAGACACATGGTCACGGCAACACCGATCCCGATTCCGAAAACGGCGGGGAACCCGACCGGTTGTTCGGACGGCGCTTCTTTCAGGGTAATATGTCCTTCCAGCCGGTGTAATCCGCTCCAGGCAACTGCAACCATCAAGAGCAACGCCGGCGCAAACAGCAACCAGAAAAGGTGCAACCCACGCATCTCAACCCATAGACCGGCCATCATGCTGCCGGATGCGAATCCCAGGTAGCCCGCGGCCATGAACAAACCGACGGCTGCCCCGGCATGCCGGCCGCCGAGACTTTGTACGGCCAACGCGGATTCCGGATGCAGAATACCGACACCAAGCGCCGCGATCAATAACATGATGGTGACGACTGGAAACGATTGTGTTAATCCGATTAAACTGGTAAATGCCGCTGCAAGGGGTGCCCATAACAATAAGATCGGCAATCCGCGCCGCGGCAACAGCCAGCCAGACACCGGCTGGATCAGGTTGACCAACAGCGCCCAGCCTCCAATTAATAGCGCAATGGTCCCAATACGTGCATTCAAATGCGATGTCAAGGTCGGTTGGGGTAGGGGGATCAGGATGCCGCCATAGAAATCGATCATGAAATGCAGGGCAACCAGAATCAATAATGCGGCCAGCGGATGGCGGCGGGCACGGTTCTGGGCGTCGGAAAGATCGTTGGCAGGCATATATTATGCAGTACCTTTTCTTGAGTGAAACGCTGCCATAGCCGCCGTATAAACGTCGCGGATCGAAACGTGGTGATCCAGGGCAGCCTGCCGGCAATCTTCGTATTCGGGTGCATGAACGCAGTCCCGGCCATCACGGCTGCCTATCTTTATTCGAACTGTTCCGTAAGCTGTTATGACCTCATGATGCCTGCGGCTGAGTGTTTCTCTCTCCCAAGTGCGCCAGCGAATACCGAAAGTTGTCGTTTCGGCAAACAGCAGATTCATCAACTGTGCACGGTTGTCGGGACGGCACAGGACCGTCAGCAGACAGCCGGGCCGCATTTTTTTCATTTGTATCGGAGTTATAAACGCATCCAGGGCGCCTGCCTCAAGAAGGCGCGGAATCAGGGGACCGATCCATTCCGGGGTCATATCATCGAGCTGGCATGCCAGTTCCAGACATGATGTGACGGTGTCGTCAGATGTTTTTACGGTGTCAACCGTCATCAGGGTTGCCCGCAGCAAATTAGGCCGTCCCTGCAGGGTCCGTGTACCGAACCCGTGGCCGGCACCCAGAATACGACAGGTTTGCGACGATGATGACGGGGTATGCCAAGCCGTCAAGATGGCAGCGCCCGTGGGCGTGACCAGCTCATATGGTTCGTCGGTGCGAATCACCGGAAAGTCGCGCAGTAATTCAACCGTTGCCGGCGCAGGAATGGGTAGGATTCCATGATCGCATACAAATGTACCGCTTCCCATCGGCAGGGGCGATACATGAACCGCATCGATTTCCAATCGGTAATGTGCCAGGCAACAGCCGACGATGTCTAATATCGAGTCCAGGGCGCCAACTTCATGGAAATGGATGGTCTCCGGGTCGCAATGGTGGACACGCGCTTCGGCTTCGGCCAAACGTTGAAAAACCGTCATGCTCGCTTCCTTCACCGCTGACGGCAAGGAACTGGTTTCAATCAGGCGATGAATATCGTGTAATCCGCGCGCACCGTGTTGTTTGGGATGACACACTGATTGACGACTATTGCATGAATTCTGGAGATCACCTTCCGCATGAGGGGTTTGATGAGAGTGTTCGTGCTCATGCGGATGGGCATGTTGATGGGCGTGGGCATGATGGTCGTGCGCATGCGAATGACCGGATTCGGAGGGTCCGGTCCCGTTGTGGGCCGGCGGCTGCGCGGGTTCGATCGCAGGCAGCGCTATATTCAATCGCAATCCGTGTAATCCCGAAGCGGAACACGGTTCCGCAGTCATTTGAAATTCTCCGATTCCAAGCGATGAAAGATCGTGATTTAACCGATGTCGATCGACGCCCAGATCAAGCATGGCCGCCAGGATCATGTCGCCGGCCGCTCCGCCAACACTATCGAATGCTAGAATTCTCATAAGATGTACTCGCTAGCATCCAATTGTAAGGCTGGAATGTCATTGACGTGTGTATCAATCGAGACTCTTGCAAAACCTTCCGCATCAGAACGGCGGCAGCGGCGTGCATACGCCCGGTTTCGGCGCTGGATGGTCGCGGGCCTCGGCGACTGCTGAGGTTTTGCAAGAGGCTCGATCATTTTCGGGATTCAGAATTGCGGTTGATCATGGCGGCGGCGACCCCGGCGCCGTAGCCGTTATCGATGTTGACCACGGTAATACCGGGAGCACATGATGTCAGCATGGCGAACAGTGCGGTGTATCCGCCGGCGCCGGTCCCGTATCCGATACTGGCGGGCACCGCAATCAGGGGACAATCGATCAGACCACCGATAACCGATGGCAAGGCGCCTTCCATTCCGGCGACTGCGATAACGACGCGTGCCGACCGCAAAAGATCCAGATGACGGAATAAACGATGGATTCCGGCCACCCCGATATCGAACCGTCGTTCTATCCGAGCGCCCATTCGTTCGGCGGTCAGAGCCGCTTCTTCGGCAACCGGGATATCGGTGGTGCCGCCACTGACGACGGCGACCAGGCCATCGGGATGGGGCAGGGGAGCGCAGTCGACCGTCAGGATACGCGACTGCGCGTGATAGGATGCCTCGGGTAACGCTTCGCTGATGGCTTTCGCCTGATCGGGATCGACACGTGTCACCATCGCATTCTGGCCCGCATCATTCATGGTGCGACAGATGGCCGTAATTTGGTCGGCGCTTTTGCCGGGCGCATAGATGGCTTCTGGTAATCCGCGCCGCGGCATGCGTCCCGTGTCGAGCTGGGCGAACTCGAGATTTGCCCGGGCACACGGATCGAGTTTGGCGGCTGCCTGTTCCGGGGTCAGCGCGCCGGATTGTACCTGTGTTAGAATCTCGAGGATATTCATGGCTCGATCTGTTCTTCCATGGTTGGCATCAATTCGGCCAGCGGAACCCTTGTCTGCTGCATCGAATCCCGATCGCGCAATGTTACGGTATCGTCTTCAAGCGTCTGGAAATCGATAGTGACACCGAAAGGCGTGCCGATCTCATCCTGGCGCCGGTACCGGCGTCCGATCGCCCCGGTTTGATCCCAGAAACAATTCCAGCGCCGTCGCAATTGTTCATAGACGATCCGGGCTTTTGCCACCAGTTCCGGCTTGTTTTTGACCAGCGGAAAGACGCCTGCCTTGACCGGCGCAATCCGGGGCGAAAACCGCATCACGGTTCGTGCTTCATACCCTTCCGGGGGCCGTTTTGCGTCCGGTTCCGCCGGCCGCGGTTCACCATCGGTATTGTTCTTGGGAATCCATTCTTCGTGATAGGCATCACATAACAACGCCAAGGCTATCCGGTCGACGCCCGCCGATGGTTCGATCACGTGCGGAACAAACCGTTCATTAGTTTCCGGATCGAAATAATCCTGTGATTTACCGCTGTATTCGGCATGGCGACTTAAATCGTAATTGCCGCGTGCGGCAATTCCTTCCAATTCCTGAACCCCGAACGGAAACGCGTACTTGATGTCGACGCAGGCAACCGCGTAATGGGCCAATTCATCCGGAGGATACGTGAAAGCCTCGAGCGAATCGGCCGGCAAACCGATCGCGGCATACCATTTGAGCCGTTCCGACACCCAGTATTCATGCCAGGCCACGTCGTCGTCCGGCTTGATGAAAAATTCCAATTCCATCTGTTCGAATTCACGAGACCGGAATATGTAATTGCGCGGATTAATTTCGTTACGAAACGCTTTTCCGATCTGTGCGATACCGAACGGCACTTTCATGCGCGATACGGTGAGAATTTGTGAAAAGTCGGCAAAAATACCCTGGGCGGTTTCCGGCCGCAAATAAGCCGTCGCTGATTCATCGGCGACCGGTCCAATCTGGGTTTTGAACATCAGGTTAAACGCACGTGGTTCCGTCAAATTCTTCGATCCGCAGGCCGTGCAAACCACTCCTTCCGGTAGCGATAGACGGCCATCGGCTTCTTGCAATTGCGCATTTTGTTCTTCACACAGCGCATCGGCTTTGTAGCGAAGGCGGCAGTCGCGACAATCGACCATCGGATCTGCAAAACCGCCCACGTGGCCCGACGCCTCCCAAACACGCGGATGCATGATGATCGAGGCATCCAACCCGGTCACGTTATCACGTTCCCGGACCATGTTACGCCACCATAAATCCCGGATATTGTCTTTCAGTTCACAGCCCAGGGGGCCATAATCCCAAAACCCGTTAATTCCGCCGTAAATCTCTGAACTCTGAAAAATGAATCCGCGCCGCTTGCACAGCGACGCCAAAGATTCCATGGTTAAACCATTGTTTGGTGTATTTGTTTTCATGGATCAGGATTTTGGCAAGTTCCCCGTTAAAGTCAAGAGGAAAAGGGTAGTCGAGCAACGCAAACGCATCTAAATAATTGTTTTTGAGGTCGCCGATGATCAGGATTTCGGGTTCTGCAGTCTGTAGTCTGCGGTTTTGCCGCCTTGGGTATTTCGTCATTCGGTTCAAAAAACTGTTAAAAAAAGCTTGCAATCCGTACGGTGCGTTCATATAATCTATATCTTCTATCGTTTTACTAGGGAAGGAGACTGAATGAAAATATCGACCAAGGGACGTTATGGGGTTCGTTTCCTGATGGATCTGGCGTTCAGCGGGCGCCACAAGAATGTCGCGTTGCGCAAAATCGCCGAGCGCCAGGAGATTTCGGAAAAGTATTTGTGGCAGATTGTGACGCCGTTAAAAAACGCGGGACTCATTCGTTCGGTGGCCGGTCCCAAGGGCGGTTACATGCTGGTTCGCGATCCGGCATCGATTACGCTGCACGAGATTCTCGACGCGCTTGAAGGCGATGGCGGTCTGGTCGCATGTCTTCCGGCGGAAGAAACCTGTTCGCGCAGCAATTCGTGCGCCGCCCGCGAGGTATGGAAAGAGGTGGAAGCGCGGATTACGGACGCGCTTGAATCCTTTTCGTTGCAAGATCTGGCCATGAAACAACGTAAACATCAGGAAAGCGAGGCGTTAAATTATGTCATCTGAAAAGAAAGCACCCGATATCGCGGCCTCGACCGGTTATGCCGGCGACGGGACCGCGGAAGATATCGTGCGCTGGGCGATGGAACGCTTTCATCCCCGGATCGCGATTGCATCCAGCCTGGAAGATTCGGTTTTGATCCATATGGCGGCGTCCATTCGCAAGGATGTACGCGTGTTTTCCCTGGATACCGGACGCTTGCCGGAGGAAACCTACGAATGCGCGGAAGCCATTGAAGAACGTCTGGACATTCATATTGAATGGTATTTTCCGCGCCGTGAAGCGGTTGAGAAGCTGGAGCGCGAGAAAGGTGTTTTTTCTTTTCGGAAAAGCCTGGAAAATCGGCGCGAATGCTGTTACATCCGTAAGGTTGAGCCGCTGAAGCGGGCATTGCAAGGATTGGATGCCTGGATCACCGGTATGCGGCGTGACGAGAGCGTCACTCGGGAAACGCTGGAGAAGTTTACCATTGATACGGCGCATAACGGAATTTTGAAACTCAATCCGCTGGCCGACTGGACATCGCGGGATATGCGCGCATACGTGCGCTAGCATCGGCTGCCCTACAATCGGTTAAGGGACAGGGGTTACCCGTCGATTGGTTGTGCCTGTTGCACGCGGGCGGTGGCGCCGGGCGAAGATCCGCGCGCCGGACGGTGGTGGTGGGAGCAACCGGAGCATAAGGAGTGCGGTTTACACATACAGAACTGGTCAATTTAACCATGAAACGAGGATGACAATGACCCATTTGGATAAACTGGAAGCAACCAGCGTACACATTTTTCGTGAAGCATACCGGGATTTTAAAAGTCGGGTGATGTTGTGGTCGATCGGCAAGGACAGCACCGTTCTGTTGTGGCTGGCACGCAAGGCTTTTTTCGGACATGTCCCCTTTCCGTTGATGCATATCGACACAAGTTTTAAGATTCCGGAAATGATCGCCTTCCGCGATCGTTTGGCGAGAGAACTTCATTTGGATTTGATCGTGGGCCAAAACCGGCCCGCCATCAAAGCCAAGCAGACGTTTCCCGATGGGGTGTTGCCGCGCGTCGCCTGCTGCAAGGCGCTGAAAAGCGAGGCGTTGCGCCACACCCTTTCCGGGGAATGGCCGCGTTTGCGGATGGATCCGGCGACCGGACTCTACGCCGAAGACACGAGCGGCGAATCGTTTACCGGGGTGTTTGTCGGCGCGCGGGCCGACGAGGAGGGCAGTCGTTCCAAGGAACGCTATTTCTCGGCCCGCGACCAGCAAAGTGAATGGGATGTGAGCGATCAGCCGCCCGAACTCTGGAAACAGTACAAGACGGATTTCGCGCCGGGCACCCATGTCCGCATTCATCCCTTACTCGATTGGACGGAATTGAATATCTGGGAATATATCGAGCGCGAAAATATTCCGGTGATATCGCTCTACTTCAATCAGGGCGAAGGAAAACGCTATCGTTCTCTGGGTTGCCATCCCTGCACCAGCCCGATCGATTCCGATGCCCGTAACGTGTCGGAGGTTATCGAGGAATTACGCAGCGGTAAATTCTCCGATATCGCCGAAAGATCCGGGCGCGAGCAGGATAAGGAAGATGGCGGCGGGTTGGAAACATTGCGGCGCGGCGGGTATATGTAAGTTGTAGGTGGGAGGTTGTTTAATGAAAGATACGGAAACGAGTGAAGCGATCAGTATTGTCATGGCTGGTCATGTGGATCACGGCAAGAGTACGGTGATCGGAAGGTTGCTGGCGGATATCAATGCTTTGCCGAAAGGGAAATTGGAGGAAATACGCGCGCGTTGCCGTCGGCAGGCGAAACCGTTCGAATA
>PXCX01000071.1 GCA_003565195.1 PVC group bacterium
ACGTAAAGTGCTTGTTTTCAGGAACAAATCATAAATCATAAATCAACAATCCGCAATTCAGGGTTTGACGAATATGTTTGAAATATCGTCCGGTGCCTGATATGATGTCTCAAAGCAACCGACCTGCCCACGGCTTGGCAGGCGGGGCGAAGCGAAGGTTTCCCTTGGAAACGATTCGAATGAGTCGATCATTTTCAGAGGTTTATAACATGTTGGCGGACAAGGTGTTCAGTGTCCTGAACGATGAACACCTGAACACTTCAGAGGAGCTGGCTAGAGGTTGTGCACCAAAACGAAGACCAAAAATTATCGATTACAACATGCTGGGCAGATAAATATTGAGGAATTAACCCCGGCTTTTTAGTTAATGCAAGCGGAAACGCAACTTCAAATAAGGAAGCGTAAACATGAGTGAAACGATCAAATGTCCTGTAACCGGAAGAACCGCGAGCCCACCTTCTGCGCGAGGCCCCTCGAACCGCGATTGGTGGCCCAATCGGCTGAATTTGGGTATCCTTCACCAGCATGCCCCGGCTTCCAACCCGATGGATCCCGGTTTCAACTATGCGGAAGCGTTTAAGACTCTTGATCTGCCGGCGTTGAAAAAGGATTTGTATGCGCTGATGACGGATTCGCAGGAGTGGTGGCCCGCGGACTGGGGACATTACGGTGGCCTGTTCATTCGCATGGCCTGGCACAGCGCCGGAACCTATCGCAGCGCCGACGGGCGCGGCGGCGCCGGTACCGGAAACCAGCGTTTTGCGCCGATCAACAGTTGGCCCGACAACGGTAATCTTGACAAGGCGCGCCGTCTGCTCTGGCCAATCAAACAGAAATACGGCAACAAAATATCATGGGCCGATCTCATTGTTCTGGCCGGTAATTGTGCGCTGGAATCGATGGGTTTCAAGACGTTCGGTTTCGGCGGCGGTCGGCCGGATGTCTGGCAGCCTGAAGAGGATATCTATTGGGGACCCGAAGCCGAATGGCTGGGCGACAAGCGCTACAGCGGCGACCGCGAACTGGAAAATCCATTGGCTGCCGTGCAGATGGGACTGATCTACGTGAATCCCGAGGGCCCGAACGGCAAGCCTGATCCGGTCGCTTCAGGTCGTGATGTGCGCGTCACCTTCGAGCGTATGGGTATGAACGACGAAGAAACCGTTGCACTCGTCGCCGGTGGACACACCTTCGGCAAGGCACACGGAGCCGGTGATCCCAAATTGGTCGGGCCGGAACCCGAAGCCGCGCCGATTAGCGAGCAAGGATTGGGCTGGATCAATCGTTTTGGTACCGGCAAGGGCGCGGATACTACGACCAGCGGTATCGAGGGGGCCTGGAAACCCAATCCTACCCAATGGGATAACGGTTACTTCGATATGCTGTTCGGTTATGAGTGGGAACTGGTTAAGAGTCCGGCCGGCGCGTGGCAGTGGCTGGCCAAGGACGTCAAGGAAGAGCACATGATTCCGGACGCCCACGTGCCAGGCAAGAAAAATCGGCCTATGATGACCACAGCCGATTTGTCGCTGCGTTTCGATCCGATTTATGAACCTATCGCGCGCCGGTACCATAAGGATCTCCAGGCTTTCGCCGATGCCTTTGCGCGTGCCTGGTTTAAACTGATCCATCGCGATATGGGACCCAAACCCCGCTACCTCGGGCCTGAGGTACCGGCCGAAGATTTGATTTGGCAGGATCCGGTTCCGACGCTCGACCATCCCTTGATCGATGCCGCTGATATAACTGATCTCAAGGCCAAAATCCTAGATTCAGGTCTTTCGGTGGCGGAACTGGTTTCCACCGCCTGGGCCTCGGCGTCGACTTTCCGCGGGTCGGACTATCGTGGAGGGGCCAATGGCGCGCGTATCCGATTGGCGCCGCAAAAGGATTGGAAGGTTAATCAGCCCGAACAATTAACCAAGGTCCTGGGTGTCCTGGATAAAATCCGGCAGGCTTTCAATAATGCCCAAAAGGACGGCAAGAAAGTTTCGCTGGCGGATCTGATCGTGTTGGGTGGCTGTGCGGCCGTGGAATCGGCTGCCAAGGCGTACGGGCATGCTGTCGAGGTGCCATTCACTGCGGGACGCACCGATGCCACCCAAGAGCAGACCGATGTGGACTCCTTCGCTCTGCTGGAACCCGAGGCTGATGGTTTCCGTAATTACCGCAAAAAGAAATATTCCGTGTCGGCCGAGGAAATGCTGGTGGACAAAGCCCAACTGTTAACCCTTAGCGCACCGGAAATGACCGTGCTCGTCGGTGGCCTGCGCGTGCTGGGCGCCAATGCAGGAGCATCTCCGCATGGCGTGTTCACGAAGCGTAGCGGATTGCTTACAAACGATTTCTTTGTCAATCTGCTTGACATGGGTACCGTTTGGAAACCTGCCTCCGAGGATGGGGACACATTTGAAGGATATGACCGTAAAACCGATGAACACAGATGGACCGGCACGCGGGTGGACCTGATTTTCGGTTCCAACTCGCAACTTCGCGCGCTGGCCGAAGTTTATGCGCAGTCCGATGCCAGGGACAAATTCGTGCGCGACTTTGTTGCCGCGTGGGATAAGGTCATGAACCTGGACCGTTTCGATCGCGCCGCATCGGGGACGTAAAAATCCCCGGTGCGCTGGCCGGCTTGGAAACCGTCGCCGGTTTGCTGACGCAGAGCAAACTGGTCGAAGGCAGGATGGGTGGGGCAAACGTTACGTTAACAGGATGATAAGTGTTTCCAAACTTTACTGCGGAACGGTTGAGCCTGCCGATGCCCTGCGTTATGGCCGCCGCTCCAGGGATTTACCCGGGCATTTATTACAGTTTTCCCTGGATAAAAAACCGGTGGTGGTCTGGAACTGTACGCAAGCCTGCAATCTGGAATGTATTCATTGTTACGCATCGGCCGCCGGCCATGGATGTGATCCGAATGAATTGTCCTTTGATGAAGGTTGCGCCCTTATCAATGATCTGGCGACGCTGGGTGTGCCGGTACTGTTGTTTTCCGGCGGGGAACCGTTATGCCGGCCGGATTTGGCGGATCTTGTCGAATATGCGGTTGCTCAAGGTCTGCGGGCCGTGGTTTCGACCAACGGTACGATGGTGACGGATGCGGTGGCTGCCCGTCTGAAAACCATCGGTCTCGCATACGTGGGGATCAGTTTGGACGGTATGCGCCGCACCAACGATCTTTTCCGGGGACGTGAATGCGCGTTTGATCAAGCATTGGAAGGGTTGCGCGCCTGCCGGCGGGCCGGCCTGAAGGTTGGGCTGCGTTACACCATGTCCCGGCATAATGTTCAGGATTTGACGGATATTTTCGCGCTGCTCGAAGCCGAGCAGATACCGCGTGTATGCTTTTATCATCTGGTTCCCAGCGGTCGCGCCCATGGTATGGAAAAGGCATCGCTTTCGCACGCCCAGACGCGGCGTGCGCTGGACGTCATCATCGATAGCACGACGGCTTTGCATGCGCGCGGTTTGACCAAGGAAGTGTTGACGGTTGACAACCATTGTGACGGTCCTTATATCTATTTGCGACTACTTAATGAAGGACGCGCTGAAGACGCGGCGCGCGTCATGACGCTTTTGAAGATGAACGGTGGCAACAGCAGTGGACTTGGGATCGGTTGTGTGAGCTGGGACGGCGCGCTGTATCCGGATCAGTTCCTGCGCGGTTATCCGCTGGGGAATATCCGCGAAAAGCCGTTTTCCGTCATCTGGCAGGATCGCAACAACAAGCTGTTGGCAGCGTTACGCGATAAATCCGCGTATGTTACCGGTAAATGCGTCAACTGCCGCTTTCTGACGGTTTGCGGCGGCAACTTTCGCGCGCGGGCCGTGGCGGCAACCGGCTGTTTCTGGGGTGTCGATCCGGGCTGCTATCTTAGCGATCAAGAAATTGCATTATGAAGTGTGTTCCCAAGATCATTGCCTGGGAGGTGACACGCCGTTGCAGGCTGAATTGCCGGCATTGTCGCGGGGCAGCAAGCGACAGGGATTATGCGGGAGAGTTTTCCACGGCGGAATGTTTCAAGACCGTGGAAGCGCTGGTGCGAGCGGCCGGCAAGCCGCTGCTGATTCTAACCGGTGGTGAACCGCTGATGCGCGATGACTTTCATGAGATTGCGACGTATGCGACCGCATGCGGTTGCCGCGTGGTGCTGGCAACCTGTGGATATCTGTTAACCCCGCAAAAGGTTGATCAACTGCAATCATGTGGTATCATGGCGGTCAGTACCAGTCTGGATTCCGCCAGCGCGGCGCTGCATGACGGTTTTCGCGGGGTGCCGGGAGCTTATCAACAGACCCTGCGGGGATTGGCTTGCCTGAAAAAGGCCGGGATACCCTTTCAAATCAATACCACGGTCTCCAAACTGAATGTTCATGAATTGCCGCAGATCCTTGAAAAAGCGATCACGATGGGCGCCGCCACCATGGATTTTTTCTTTCTGGTACCGACCGGTCGTGGCGAGACGATGGCCGACATGGCCCTGGCACCCGAGGCGCGTGACAAGACCTTGCAATGGATCGCGGAACAGGAGCGCAACGCGCCGCTCCGCGTCAAGACCACCTGTGCACCCCTGTATCAACGGTTTCGTTTGCCGGATCTCGACGGCCACGCATCCGCGCCGTTCCGAGGTTGTATGGGTGGACGCGGTTTCGTCTTTATATCCCATACCGGAAAACTACAACCATGTGGTTTTCTGGAGTTGCCGTGCGGCGATTTGCGCTCCTCAAATTTTGACTTTGAGTATCTCTACGAGACCTCCGGGGTGTTCCGGAAAATGCGTGCACGAAATCCTTATGATGAATGTCCAGCCCGCGAATTTGCTGCGGGAAACATGCAAACACTGAAAACCTGACCTATTGAAAAAAATGGATTTAACCCCAGCAGAAAGGGACGTATTGACGGTTTTGCAACGTGGCATTACACCGCTTGAAAGACCTTTCCGTAATCTGGCGCTGCCGGAAGATGATGCCGTGGACTTTCTGAGACGCGTTCGCGGGGAGGGCCTTGTACGCCGCTTCGGCGGCGTGTTTGACGCGCGACGGCTTGGTTATCGCAGTGTGCTCTGCGCCTTGGATGTGGCGCCGGAACATATCGAAGAAAAAGCGTCGCTTATTGCGAGCCATCCGGGTGTTACCCATTGTTATGAGCGCTGCCCTTTGGGACGGGCACAGCGCTATCCGTCCTTGTGGTTCACCTTGGCAATGTTGGATGACGTGTTTGATAAAGGGTTCCAGACGTTACGCAAGCAACTGGGGAGTAATCGACTTTTGCTGCTGCCTGCCATACGGCGGTTTAAAATTGACGTAGTCTTTGACTTGCGAACCCGGAATCGCGATGAAATCGTGCCGGGTACCCATGCGTTTTCGCGATTGCCGGAGCAGATCCCGCAAGCCGATTGCTTCACCGACCGTGATCGTGATCTGGTACGCTTGCTGGATCAGCAGTTGCCGCTGAGTACACGGCCTTTCGACCCGATCGCACAGCAGCTCGATATGCCGCTGCCGGATTTGCTTGCACGGTTGCAGATCTGGCTCGATGAGGGGGTTTTGCGTCGCATCGCCGTGATCTTGCATCATCTCGACGCGGGTTTTAAAGCCAACGGCATGTGCGTTTGGCCGGTGGCGGGGGATCAGGTCCATGCCGGGCGGCGGCTGGCTGCCCGGCCGGAGGTCACCCACTGTTATCAGCGCCCGCGACAGCCGGATTTTCCCTTCGATCTTTATGCCATGATCCATACCGGCAACTGGCCGGCAACCCGGGCACTGTTCGAAGAGATATCAGCCGCTTGCAATTTGACGGACGGGCTGCTTTTTGGATCATACCGTGAATTTAAAAAAATCAGCATGAAATATTTTTCCGAATGAAAACTAGGCGAACCATGGATGCGTTGCCGGTCAATCTTTTGATTGAAAACCGTTTGGGTGTGGTGGTGGGCGGCGGCAAGGTGGCGTTGCGCAAGTGCCAAAGCCTGATGGCGGCCGGCGCCAGGGTGCGGGTGGTCAGTCCGGAATTATGTCCGGAACTCGAGCGGCTGGTTGCGGAAAAGGATGCCGTGACGTACCGCGAACGGCCGTTCAAAACCGCTGACATCCAGGATGCTGCCCTGGTGTTTGCCTGTGCCAATGACCGTTCCGTTAATCTGCATGTGCTGGAACACTGCCGCAACGCCGGGATAATCTGCAGTTGCGTTGATGGAAACTGGGTGCGCAGCGATTTCACGTCGCCGGCGGTTACACGGCATGGCGGACTGACGTTGACGGTTTCGACCGGCGGCCAGTCCTGTCGGCGCGCAAAACTGATAAAACAATCGCTGGCACGTCATATTGAAAGCATTGAGACGGCCGACCTGGTGGTGGCCGGCACCGATCACCGTTATCTGAGTCTTGAAGCACGTGAACCGTTCCATCTGGGCGGCCCGCGTTTGGAACGTACCGGAGCTATGCTTATGCAGCTTTTGGGGGTTCACGAGTTCATGCTGCTTAACACATGTAACCGGGTTGAAATTGTGGCGGTTGTCTCGCACGCGACGGCCGCCGGAGGCTTGTTGTGTCATGCGCTGGGGTTTGACCGATTACCCGAAAAGAAGTTTTATCAACTTGAGGGTCTGGCTGCCTGGGAACATTCGGCGCTGGTATGCGCCGGTATATTGTCGCAGACACCCGGCGAGAACCATGTTGCCGCCCAAATGAAGCAAGCGCTGGCTTACGCCATAAAAAAAGGATGGGCCGCCGGAATGCTTCAGGAATGGATGGCGTCGGCACTGCATATATCAAAACACATGAAAAACGATGTGGTTCCCGATATACCGGTTTTCGAAATCGAAGATCTGGCCATGTTGTCGCTGAATGAGTTCAACCAGGGAATCCAAAATAAAACCGTGCTGATTATCGGCAGCGGCATGGTCGGGCGTTCGCTGGCCGGCCTTGCGGTTCAAGCCGGCGCCCGGATTATCTGGTGTTATCATCGTCATCCGCCGAAGATACCGGCTGGATGGTCAGGCAGCGTGGCGCTGTATCCATTTCAAAAAATCAAGGATCGGCTCAAGCAGGCCGATGCGGTGGTTTGCGCGGCGGAAGCCCCCGGCTATGTGTTGCACGGCGATCACGTGCCCTTTTTTGATAACAAAAAGAAAATCATGCTGATCGATCTTGGTGTGCCGCGCAATATCGCTCCGGTATTGGCCCGCCATGACAGCAGGATTAAAATCATGGATATGGAGGCGTTAAAGCATGCGTACGGCGCCAAGCGGGGGGAACTGGATTGTTACATTAATCGGTGTCAAACTATTGCGCATGCCCATCGGGAACATTATGAAAAACTCATGCAGAGCTTTCAGGGTCGGAACGCGTAGCAGTCCGCTGGCTTTGTGCCAGACCCGTCAAGCGCTTGACGGGTTCCATGCACGCTTGCCGGCAACGGTTTTTGATGTAGTGGAAGTCGCTACACCCGGCGATCACGACCATAAAACCGATTTACGCGAAAGTCCTCCTGATTTCTTTACCCGGACTTTGGATAAGGCCCTGCTGGAAAAGCGAATCGATCTTGCAGTTCATAGCGCCAAAGATTTGCCGGAACCTGTGCCGTCCGGGATCGACTGGTTCTGGTTGCCGCAAACCGGTGACCGGCGCGATGTGTTGGTGGGATCTTCACGTCCGCGGGTTATCGGGGTCAGCAGTGAACGCAGGGCTGCATACGCGCGCCGACGGTTTCCGGATGCCGTTCTCAAACCGGTACGCGGTAATATTCAGCAACGCTTGCAACAGCTCGATCAAGGCCGTTTTGATCTGCTTGTGATGGCGGGCGTTGCCTTGCAAAGGCTGGCGTTTGATACGCGTATTGCGGAATGGATCCCGCTAAGCGAACTGGAGACACCGGAGGGGCAGGGGACGTTGGCGGTAACGTTCCGCCAGGGTGACAAGCGTATGAATGCCATCCGCAGCCTGTTTGTCAAAGCGGCAACCTTTGCCGGCGCCGGGGTTTGTGAAGCCCATCTGACGCTTGATGCCAGGCGCGCCCTGAGCACCGCGGAGGTCTGCCTGTACGATGCCCTGATGGATGATACGGTTTTAAATTATCTTCCGGCAGGCACCCGTAAAGTTTATGTCGGGAAACGACAGGGCGATCACAGCCGGTCACAGCCGCAAATCAACCAACGGTTGTGCGATGAGGTTCGCAAGGGACGTCGTACCGTACGATTGAAAGGCGGTGATCCCGGAATCTTCGGCCGTTTGGCCGAGGAGGTTGAAGCGCTGGAATCGCTGGCGTTGCCGTACCGGGTCATTCCCGGTATCAGTTCGATGCAGACCGCTGCCGCAAACACCGGTATCCAGCTTACCAGGCGCGGTTGCACTCGCGGTTTTACTGTTATGACCCCGCGGATGCAAGCTGGCGCCACCGGACCGGTTAATGCTGCAGCCAGGGCGGATCTGCCCTCCATCTTCTTTATGGCGATCAGCAAGGCCGAACAGATTGCCGATGAATTGATCGATGACGGAATGTCCGGCGATACGCCCTGTGCTCTGGTGTTCGCCGCGGGATCCGATCGCGAAACGGTTTATCAAACCCGACTGGCTG
>PXCX01000107.1 GCA_003565195.1 PVC group bacterium
ATGAATTTCAGCGGAGTGATCGAGGAAATCGATCCGGAGCGCGGAAAACTGAAGGTGACGGTGGCGATATTCGGCCGCTCGGCGCCGGTGGAGTTGGAGTATTGGCAGGTGGAACGCGCCTGACGCGTCGTTTTCTCGCGGCGGTCTGGAACGGCGTGGGTGCAGGAGAATTTTATGGCCAAAAAAGTAACTGGAGTAATCAAGCTGCAGATTCCCGCGGGTCAGGCGAAACCGGCCCCGCCGGTGGGACCGGCACTGGGACAGCATGGTGTCAATATTATGGAGTTCTGCAAGGCTTACAACGCGGCCACGCAGGATCAAAGCGGAACGATTGTACCGGTGATTATCACCGTGTATCAGGACCGCTCGTTCAGTTTTGTGACCAAAAGTCCCCCGGCCACTGCGCTGCTCAAACAGGCGGCATCGCTGGCTAAGGGATCGGCCGCGCCGAATCGCGACAAAGTCGGCAAGGTAACGCGTGAGCAGCTCGTGCAGATTGCGCGCACGAAACAAGAGGATTTGAATGCCGCCGATGAAAACAATGCCGTTCGGATCATTGCGGGAACGGCGCGCAGCATGGGAATCGAGGTGACGGACTAGTCATGGCCAGGCACGGAAAAAAATATCGCGAGGTCCGCGGCAAGGTCGCGGATAAAGTTTACGAAACAAATGAAGCTCTGGATTTCATCAAGTCCAACGCCATCGCGCGTTTTGATGAAACGGCTGAGGTCGCGTTCCGACTCGGGGTGGATCCGCGTAAATCGGATCAGGCCATTCGTGGGACGGTGACGCTGCCGCACGGTAGCGGCAAGACCATCCGGGTTCTGGTGTTTGCCACCGGCGCCGCAGCCGAGGCGGCCGAAGCCGCCGGCGCCGATTTCGTCGGGTTTGAGGACTTGCTGGAAAAAGTTAAAGCGGGCTGGACGGATTTCGACACTGCGGTCGCAACCCCGGATGCGATGAAGGAAGTGCGCAAGCTGGGTCGGGTTCTGGGTCCGCGCGGTCTGATGCCCAATCCGCGTACCGGGACGGTGACCGACGATACGGCGACCGCAGTGGCGCAGTGTAAGGCGGGGCGCACCGAATTCCGCATGGATCGTCACGGCAACCTGCATGTGCCGTTCGGGAAACTGTCGTTTGATCCGGATCAACTGCGCGAGAACTTTGAAGCCGTGGTCGCGGCCGTACGCAGCGCCAGGCCGCCGACGGCGCGCGGTATCTACTTCAAGCGCTGTACCGTCAGCTCCAGCATGGGTGTGGGCCTGACGGTCAATGTTCAAGATTGATGTGCAAAACCTCGGGAGCGGGATGTAATGCGAAGCGAAAAAGAAGCCATTAAACGGGAAGTCCAGGAAACGGTCGCTGCGACCGATTACCTTTTCATCGTTGAATACAGCGGAATGAAAGTGCAGCAGATCGACGCCTTGCGGCGCCGGTTGCGTAAAGATCAAGCCCGTATCCGGGTGTTCAAAAACACGTTTCTGCGGGATGTCTGCGAGGAACGGAAGTGGCCGGCGACGGTGGGCGACAAAGTGGACGGCATGGTCGCTGTTGTAGTGGGCGAAGATCCCGTGGCGGCAGCACGTACTTTAAAGAAATTCGGCAGCGAACACAAAGTTCCGGTTGTGCGCGGGGGGGTTTTGGAAAACAGGCCGGTGTCGGCGGAAGATATAGACGCAGTCGCGTCCTTGCCGTCCATCGACCAATTGCGAGGCCAACTGGTCGGCGCACTGGCCGCGCCGATGAGCGGCTTGGTCGGAGTTTTGAGCGGGGCCCAGAGTCAACTGGTCCGCGTATTGAAAGCGGTTGAGAACAAGAAGAGCGCCGCGTAACCTTTACGCGGTCCTGGTTAAAAGCAGAGCGAAGGAGATATGGTTATGGCAGAGGAAACTGCGGAAACAAAAGATGATGTTCAGGGTGCAACCGATACGGTTGAGTTGGAAGGCAAAATGGCCGAATTCGTAGATTGGATCGAGGGAATCAGTGTGCTGGAACTCTCGAAACTGGTCAAGGCGTTGGAAAATCGCCTCGGCGTCTCGGCGGCGGTTCCGATGGCCGCTGCGGCAGGTCCCGCGGCCGCTGATGGCGGCGGCGCGTCCTCTGAGGAGCAGACCGAATTCGATGTCATCCTGGCCGCGATTGGCAGTCAAAAGATTCCGGTGATCAAGGAAGTGCGCGCAATTACGGGGTTGGGGCTCAAGGAAGCCAAGGATCTTGTGGAAGGCGCTCCCAAACCGGTCAAGGAAGCGGTTGCCAAGGACGAGGCCGCGAAGATCAAGGAAGCGCTCGAGAAAGCCGGCGCAACCGTTGAGATCAAGTGATGCCCCTTTCTGCCGGTGCGTCGCGGTCCGCGGTTGCCGTATGCCCGTGTTGACGCGAACGATACCGGAACGCGGCATGACACGGTGTGTGCCATGCAAGGGCCTAGTTGTTGAGCCAATGTAATCCTTGAACCCTGGGTGACGAATGGTCGAAAGAACAAATTTCGGAAAACTGGCGGAGGTTGTTGATCCGCCGCATCTGATCGACGTGCAAATCCGCTCGTTTGAAGCGTTTATGCAATTGGACACACCGCCGGAACGCCGCAAGCAGCAGGGATTGCAAGCGGTGCTGACCGAAGTGTTTCCGGTGGAAAGTTACGACGGGCGGTATATCCTGGATTTCGTCAAGTACACGTTTGGCGAACCCAAGACATCGGTGATCGAATGCTTGGAGGAAGCGCAGACGCTGACGTTGCCGTTGCATGCAACGTTCCAACTCAAAGATGGTGAAGAAGTCCGCGAGGAAGACGTCTACATGGGCGAAATCCCGATGATGACTGAAGAGGGGGCTTTTGTCATCAACGGGGCTGAACGCGTGATCGTCAGCCAGTTGCACCGTTCGCCGGGAATATGTTTCGAGCGCAGCACAGGCAGCGCCGGTTCGTTCAACTACTCGTTTCGGATTATTCCGGATCGCGGTTCCTGGTTGGATTTCCAGTTTGATGCCTCGGATTTGCTCTGGATCCATATCGACCGCCAGCATCGCCGGCGTAAGTTTTTGGCCACCACATTTTTGCGGGCGCTCGACTATGATGGTGACGACGCCTTGATCGAACTTTTTTATCCGCTCGACACCTTGACAGTACCCGATAAAGCTGACGCGGACAATCTGCCGCCGATGTCGGTCCTGGCCGAGGATGTCGTCGATATTGAGTCGCAGACCATGCTGGCGCGGCGTTACGACCCGATAACCGCCCCGATGCTAAAACAATTGCGCGCTGCCGGTTTTGAAACGGTGCGTGTGATTGATGTCTCCTGGGACGAAGGATTGATCCTGAAAAGCATTGTGCAGGATCCTGCCCGCACCACGGACGACGCGCTTAAGGAGATCTTTCATCGCCTGCGACCCGGAGACCCGGCGACGCCTTCCAATGCGCGGCAATTGATCAAACGCATGTTCATGGATCAGCGCCGTTACGATCTCGGGTTGGTGGGCCGCTTCAAGATCAACCAGAAAATGGGGGCCGACCATCCGGTTGACGACGCATGTCGCACGCTGGAGCGCGCCGATATCGTGGCAGCGATCCGGAACCTGATTGAATTGCGCCTTCGTCGCGGCGAAGTCGATGATATCGATCATCTCGGTAATCGGCGTGTGCGTACGGTCGGTGAATTGCTGGAGAATCAATGCCGCATAGGTCTCGTGCGCGCGGAACGCCTGATACGCGAGCGAATGACGCTATATGATCCGCAAGCCAACGGACCCATGACGCCCCAGAAACTGATCAATCCCAAAACGTTGTCGGCAGTCGTCAAGGATTTCTTCGGTCGCAGCCAGCTCAGCCAGTTTATGGATCAGACGAATCCGTTGTCGGCCTTGGCGCACAAGCGCCGTCTCAGCGCGCTGGGGCCGGGTGGCTTAAGTCGCGAGCGGGCCGGATTTGATGTGCGCGACGTGCATGGCAGCCATTATGGACGAATATGCCCGATCGAAACTCCGGAAGGTCCGAATATCGGCTTGATTTCCTCGCTGGGGACGTATGCCCGGATCAACGAATTCGGCTTCATTCAGACCCCGTATCGCAAGGTGGAGCAAGGGAAAGTCAGTGATGAGGTCTTTTATCTCAGCGCCGATGAGGAGGAGCCTTTCGTTATTGCGCAGGCAAATACCGTGCTTGACGATCAGGGACGTTTTGTGCGCGACATGATTTCGGTGCGCTACAAGGGGGACTTTCTCGAAGTGCCCGCGGATCGTGTTGAATACATGGATGTATCGCCCAAGCAAGTGGTCAGTGCCGCTGCCGGTTTGATTCCGTTTCTTGAACATGATGATGCGAATCGCGCCTTGATGGGTTCGAACATGATGCGCCAGGCCGTGCCCCTGATGACGACCGAAGCGCCGTACGTGGCCACCGGACTTGAACGGCGTCTGGCCGTCGATTCCGGGGTGCTCACCCTGGCGCGCCGCGCGGGAACGGTTACCTACGTTAGCGCCCGGCGGATCGTGGTCAAGGCCGATGACAAAAAGCAAAAGAAAACGAAGAGTTTTGAAGACGAATACCTGTTGCGTAAATTCATGTGCTCCAATGCGGGGACGTGCCTTAACCAGAAACCGGTGGTCAGGATAGGCCAAAAGGTCGAGGCCGGCGACGTGCTTGCCGACGGTCCGGCCACCAGTCAGGGTGAGCTGTCATTGGGCAAGAATGTAAAGGTCGCGTTCATGCCGTGGAACGGTTACAACTTTGAAGATGCCATTTTGATCAGCGAACGGCTGGTTGAGGACGATGTTTTTACATCGGTACACATCGAAAAATTCGAGGTTGGCGCCCGCGACACCAAGCTGGGTCCCGAGGAAATAACACGCGACATCCCCAATG
Source organism: PVC group bacterium (assembly GCA_003565195.1). Taxonomy (GTDB): domain Bacteria; phylum Verrucomicrobiota; class Kiritimatiellia; order CAIKKV01; family PXCX01; genus PXCX01. Next base: position 4,859 of record PXCX01000107.1, read on the forward strand.
TCGGCGAGGATGCCCTGTCAAATCTCGGTTCCGACGGGGTTGTACGCATCGGGGCCGAAGTCAAGCCGGGCGATATTCTGGTGGGTAAAATCACGCCCAAGAGCGAGACCGAGCTGGCGCCTGAGGAACGGTTGTTGCGCGCTATTTTCGGCGAAAAGGCTGCGGATGTCCGTGATACCTCGTTGCTGGTTCCCAGCGGCACCTTCGGGACGGTTATGGATGTCAAGATCACCGCCCATACAGATGGAACAAACAAACAACAGGTCTCCAGCGCCGAGCGGCGCAAACAAACCAAGGCCATCAACGAAGAGCTCAAGTTACGGCGTCATTCACTGATCGAGAGTTTGACCGAGAGTCTCAGCAATATCCTGCTGGGCGAAAAAATTCCGCTGGACGTCGTCAACGGGGAAACCGGGGAGGTAATTATTCCGGCGAACCGCAAAATCACCAAAACCCTTTTGCGCAAGCTGGCGCTCGAACGCGAACACATTGAAATCGAGAGCAGCCCCATCCAGGTGAAGATCCAGGAGATCATCGACGATTTCCAGCATAAGTTCGAGGAACTGGAGCTGGAAAGCGAACGCATGATGGATCGTCTTGAAAGTGGCGACGATCTTGACGAGGGCATCATCAAGCAGGTGCGGGTCTACATTTCCAGCAAGAAAAAAGTGGAAGTCGGCGACAAGATGGCCGGCCGGCACGGCAATAAAGGCGTGGTAGCGCGGATTTTACCCGTGGCCGATATGCCGTTTTTACCCGATGGAACCTCGGTTGATATTGTGCTCAATCCGTTGGGTGTGCCTTCGCGCATGAACGTTGGTCAGGTTTTGGAGACTCACTTGGGTTGGGCTTGCGAGAAGTTGAACCGGTGGGCCGCGACCCCCGTTTTCGATGGAATCGCGGAGGATCAAATTGGAGAACTAAGTCGTGCGGCCGGTGTCCCGGAGACCGGCAAGACACGGGTTTTTGACGGATTGACCGGCGAACCGTTCGACCAGCATGTGGTTGTCGGCAGTATTTACATCATGAAACTGCATCATCTGGTGAGCGAAAAAATTCATGCCCGTGCGGTCGGTCCGTATTCGCTGGTTACCCAGCAGCCGCTGGGCGGTAAAGCGCAGTATGGCGGCCAGCGATTTGGCGAAATGGAGGTATGGGCGCTTGAGGCCTATGGCGCGGCGTATGCCTTGCAGGAATTGATGACGGTCAAGAGTGACGATGTCGCGGGGCGTACCCGGATTTATGAGTCGGTTGTCAAGGGCGAGAATGCGCTTGAAGCCGAAATGCCGGAGTCCTTCAATGTGCTCATCAACGAGTTGCGCAGCATAGGCATGGATGTGCGTATTAATCCGATCGGTGAACGCTGAGTTAAGCCACGGGATGGCGTTTCTAACGAAAAAAAGAGCGGGAGCTTTAGTTTGAATACTTCGATGATTCGAGAACGGCTTGGAGATTCCAGTTTTCACACCCTGAATGCGGTGCGCATTTCTCTCGCGTCTCCGGATGTGATGCGCTCATGGAGTCATGGCGAGGTGAAAAATCCGGAAACGATCAACTATCGCACCTACAAACCCGAGAAAGGCGGTTTGTTTTGCGAACGTATTTTCGGTCCGATGCGCGACTGGGAATGCAGTTGTGGAAAGTATAAGCGGATTAAGCATAAGGGCGTGATTTGTGATCGTTGCGGCGTTGAAGTGACCTTGGCGCGTGTGCGACGCGAACGGATGGGGCATATTGATTTGGCCGTGCCGGTTTCGCATATATGGTATTTCCGCTGCACTCCCAGTCGGATCGGTACGATCCTGGACATGACCGGCAGTATGCTGGAAAGGGTTTTGTATTATGAGGACTACCTCGTGATCGAGCCCGGTGATACGCCGTTCAGTCCCAAACAATTGCTGGGCGAAATGGAGTATCGTGAAGCCCAGGATCAGTATGGCGAGACGTTTGTCGCCAAGACCGGCGCGGAAGCGATACGGGATCTGCTGCGTACGCTCGATTTGGATGAGATGATGAAGGATTTGAGCGCGCGCATGGAGACGACGCGCAGCAAACAGGATCGCAAGAAAATCAGTAAATGTATGAAGGTGGTGGAAGGATTCCGTTCCTCCAAAGCGCGTCCCGAATGGATGGTGCTGGATACCTTGCCGGTGATTCCTCCGGATTTGCGGCCACTGGTTCCGCTGGAAGGCGGCCGTTTTGCGACGTCCGATCTTAACGATTTGTATCGTCGGGTGATTAATCGCAATAACCGGCTCAGAAACCTGTTGCAGTTGAAAACGCCGGATGTGATTATCCGTAACGAAAAACGAATGCTTCAGGAAGCGGTCGACGCCTTGCTCGACAATGGACGTCACGGTCGCGCGGTCACCGGCACCGCCAATCGACCGCTCAAGTCCCTGAGTGACATGCTTAAAGGCAAAAGCGGCCGTTTCCGCCAAAACCTGCTGGGCAAACGGGTTGATTACTCGGGGCGATCGGTTATCGTGATCGGGCCCGAGCTAAAGTTGCATCAGTGTGGATTGCCCAAAAAAATGGCGTTGACTCTTTTTGAACCGTTTATCATCCGTCGCCTGAAGGAAATGGGATTGGTACATACGGTGAAGAACGCCAAGAAGATGATCGAGCGCCAGGACAAGGAAGTCTGGGACATTCTTGACGAAATCACCCATGACAAAACGGTGTTGCTCAACCGGGCGCCGACGCTGCATCGTCTTGGTATTCAGGCGTTCGAGCCGGTATTGGTCGAGGGTGAAGCCATTCGAATTCATCCTTTGGTTTGCACGGCCTTCAATGCCGATTTCGATGGCGATCAAATGGCGGTTCATGTGCCGCTTTCAATTGAGTCCCAATTGGAATCGCGTTTGCTGATGCTTGCCAGCAACAATATATTTTCGCCATCCAGCGGGCGGCCGATTATGACGCCTACCCATGATATCGCGTTGGGAATTTATTACCTGACTCTAATGCTTGGCCATCGGGAAGTCCATCGCTCCGCCGCAGCCACCGAAGCTAGCATGCCGGAGCATCTTCCGATGTTTGACGATGTGCGCGAAGTGCATCTGGCACTGGATGACGGTGCTTTGAAACTGCATGACCGGATCTATTTCCGCAATCCCGATTACGGGCAGAAAACCCCGTATGGGAACGGCGAGCATAAAATGATCCAAACCACGGTGGGACGCGTGTTTTTCAACGAAGCATGGCCCGCGGCCCTCGGTTTTGTCAACCGGGTGGTCGACAAATCTTTTCTGGGCGATCTGATCTGGAGCTGTCACCATCTGGTCGGTCATGATGAAGTGGTGCGCCTGCTGGATGATCTTAAGGAAATGGGCTTTCATTACGCGACCCGCGCTGGTATTTCGATTGGGATGGTTGACATGGTGGTGCCGGAAGAGAAACCGGCAATTATTGAGAATGCGCGCAAGCAGGTTGCCGCCGCCGCGACCCAGTACCGGCGCGGCATGATCACCGACGGCGAGCGCTACAATAAGGTGGTTGATATCTGGACCCATGCCGCCAACGAAACCGAACAGGCCATGGAGCAAG
>PXCX01000070.1 GCA_003565195.1 PVC group bacterium
CATCCAGGCCAGTACGCTCGTCCGCAGTATGCTGGCGGGCGAAATGTCGCCGGAAGAGAAGGACGTCGAGATTCCGCACTGGACCGTAACCGATGAAGTCCTGGCCTGCGCCAAACCGGATGTCCTGTACAGTCACAGCGGACCCGCGCATCGTGATGTATGTGCTTCCGGGGCCGTCATGGACGGTCCGAAATCGATGATTTCGATCGAGGCAAAGAACGCGTTTTTTGCGAAAAAAGCCTTGTACGCGTTGATTGTCAAATAAGTAGACAATCTATTGTTCAGTTGCCGGGCATAAGGGGCTACTTAATTTTTGCCACCAGAAATTGATTTTGCAAGAACGCGTCACCGACCTACTATAAGAGACAGAGGTCAAATACTGCTGTCATAATCGATGTCCAAAATACGGCAGAGATCTTGCAGCGGTTCCCGGTTGTCGCCGTAAGTCAAAATATAATGTTGACTCATGACATTCTGGATAAAGGCATCCAGATCGCCATCCAAATCGATTTCCAGACTGGGTAATTGCGGCGCGGGCGGCGCCCATCCAGCTTCTTCCCATGGTTCCGGCAGACGAGCCCGGCCGGTGGCGACATGCATGCGGTAGGCTTTGCCGGAAGCTGACAACCGGGCAAGGGTGACGTTTCCGGTTTTTAAGCGCGATACATTCAACAAACCCTCGCCGAAATCGCCAAAAGCATTTGGGAGCACTGTGACGCGGCCATCGACAATTTCCGCCGGAACATAATCTGGTACGCCCATCAGCGCGCCGGTATCGGTGAATTCGTAAAATTCCAGGTACGCGCCGATTTGTCCGGTCAGGGCTCGAGCCATTAATTGGGTTACGGAACCGAGACTATCGTTTTCCGGAACGGTCGGGATATTCAAATGGTCGTGCAACATGGTCAGCGCGCCGGCGGGCGCGAAACCCATCAGTTTTTTTATGCCGTCAACATCCGTATAGGAAAATGCGTTGTAACCGCGTGCCTCTATCTTTTTCCGGATGGCCAGGTATAGCCGGACGGAGTTTTCGACCGTACCCGGCCGGGGTTCCTTGAGAAAAGTCCAGCGTGTACGGGTTTCGGCCGCCAGTCCGGCAACCTGCGCGTCGTCAATCGCATCCATCAACCGCTGTAGTTCGAGCAAATCGAAATGCTCGATTTCGGGTCCGATCCGGCCTTTCAGGGAAATACCATCATACATCGTGCCGTAGAGACGCATGTCACGATAGCCGGCCATCCCGATTGTGGACGTCTTAAGTTTAGCGGCGGCGGCGGCGGCGCGGCACCAGGAAACGATGCTGTCCAGAGGCAAAGCGCCACCGCGACGGGTAACGACGTATTTGAAGCGGTACCCCATCTCGGTCATCGGCATGCGCAATGCCGTGGTACCGGCCTGATCGGCGGTAGTGACGAACCGTTCGCCGTCCTGCCAGCCGCTGAGTCCCAGCAAGACCATCGGCAGATGTTTAAAAGGTTCAATAACGCGTAATACCGCCCACGAAGGAATCCATCCGGCTATACATACGACGAGGGCATCGAACGGTTCGTCCGACAGTTCGGCGATCGCGCGCGATGCTTGGGCGCCCTCGGGATCGTCAGCCACTGGCGCGGCAACAACGGTCAGGTTCAGTCCGGCTTGTCGCAGAGTCTCCGCGACCGCCGCACAACGATCATCAATCATCGGACGCGGGGTATTTACTTCACCGAATCCGACAAATCCCACGTTGATTGTTTGGCAAATGTCTGTCATGATGTTCCCTCAAAGGTTGGCAGAATGATGCGGTTAAGTTTACGATAACGTTGAAAGACCCTGTCATAGACTGCCGCCCTTTCGGGACGGGGTCTGTAACGCTGGTCAAAACTTACCATCCCGGCAGCAGCCTGGTCAAGATCGGGATAAACGCCAGCGCCGGTGGCCGCCAGCATCGCAACGCCCAGCGCGGTTACATCAGCGGTATCAAACGTCACCACATCACGTTTCAGAACGTCGGCCTTGATTTGCAGCCAGAGTTTGCTGTGCGCACCGCCACCCAGCGAACCGATTTGTTCAACCGGTATGTCCAGCGATTCCAGCATTGCAATCTGGTCACGCAGCATAAAGGCGATCGATTCCAGAATAGCGCGCGCGAAATGCCCCCGGGTATGCGCCAGGCTGACACCGTGGAAAACGCCCCTGGCGTGATGATTGGAATCCGGCGAAAAAGCGCCGTTTAAATGCGGCAGGATCACCAGACCTTCGGCGCCGGGCGTAACGGCGGCGGCTTCCCGATTGAGATCGTCAAAGGACAACCCGCCGCCCAATGTTTCGCGGAACCAGCGGTACAATAATCCGGCGGTCGGAACCCATGGCAGCAGGGCATAGGTACCGGGCCGGGCATGGCGATAGAGACTCACCCGTCGCCTTGGATCGTAGTGTGGCGCGCTACACGGCGCGCAAATGGCCAGCACACTGCCGGTCGTTTCCGTGACCAGTCCCGGCGTCAGATTGCCGGCACCGACAGCGCCGGCAATCTGATCGATCGGTGCGGCAACCACCATGGTATCGGCTGACAATCCGGTATCCAGCGCCTTGACCCTTCCGACGGGTGTTCCTGAATCGAACAATTCGGGCAACTGATCAGGCCGGATCTCGAGCATCGCCAACATCGGATCCCACCAATCGCCGGCGATCAGGTTATAGTAAAGCGTAGAAGGATTGAGCGCATGATCGGTTACGTAAGCACCGGTTAATTTGTATACCAAATAATCGGATACCATCAGATAACGGGCAGCGCGCGAATACACATCCGGTTCGTGACAACGCAGCCAGAGGATTTTGGCCGCCGTCCAACAGGGCACGATTTCATGTTGTCCCGTGACACGGTAGACCTCATCCGCATCGAAGGTTGCGGCGATCTGCCGGGCTTCCTCGACGGCACGATTATCGAGCCATACCATCGCCTTGCGCAACGGCCGGCCCCCGGCATCCAGTACAATCAGGGTTTCCCCCTGGCCGGTAACCCCCATGGCAGCGATTGATGCGGGATCGATTGCAGCGCGCTGGACGACACCCCGGATGGCAGCCTGGGCGGCATGCCAATAGATTTCCGGATCGAGTTCCACATAATCGGGGCGCGGATAGTCCAGCCGGTATTCCTCGGCATGCCCGCCAAGCCGGCGACCGGCGGTGTCGAAAAGAACGGCCTTAATCGATGAGGTTCCCGCGTCCAACGCCAAAAAACAAGCCGACACACGGGAGCCGGCGTTTGTTTTTACACGTTTTTTTTGCATAACCCGTTAATTCACACGAATCGTCGTTATGACAGCGGCGACGATACGATCGTCTGTATTTGGCTTCAAACCTTTCGTGAATCCTGACGGTGCGGCAACACATCGGCAGTCGTCATGAAAAAATCCAGTAATCGCCGTTCCATCATCCGTTCCGTCTCAGCCACGGCATGCATACCGTACAAGTTACGGCATTCGCCCGGATCGGAGCGTAGATCATACAGTTCATGTTTCGTTTGATAACCGCGCCGGATATATTTGAAATCGCGGGTACGGCAAGAAACGGCGTATGTCCCGTTGGCGTGCGCTTTCAAGGCCGCGCGCGACTGCATGGCGTAAAACGAATCGGGCGGCATGGACAGTACATCGAGATTTTTGAATGATGTATCGTTATCACGGCTACCAACCTCGGCAAATACCGCATCATGATGTTCTTGATCGTCGCCCGCCAGAGAATCTCGCAACGAATGTCCCTGAACGGTATACTCGGGATCGATTCCCAGTAAGTCGTAGATCGTGGCCGGCATGTCAACCAGTTCCGTCAGCGCCGAACGCACCCCCGGCATGACCTTGCAAGCGGCATGCGGCTTAATCAGGAACGGCACACGCAGAAGCGCATCCTGCAAGGTGGCATGTGTTTTCTCGGGAAGCGAATAATCACCGGCGAAATCACCATGATCGGACAGGAACACAACCAGCGTGTTGTCATAGCGCCCGGTTTCCTTGAGCGCATTCATCAGGCGTCCGAAAAGATGATCGATTTTCATGCACATTCCGTAGTAAATCCGTTTCACCTCGCGCCAGGTCTGCTCGTCGATACGCGCCGCGCCGTACTCTCGGCGTAGCGCATCAAGAATCGGGGGATGCCCTGCTCCGGGTTCCGGCGCGGGAATTCGGGGTGGTAACCGCGAAGGATCGATTTTTTCGTAATACTCCGATTCGACATGATAGGCCGGATGCGGAAAATGGAGTGGCAAATAAAGGCAAAGCGGCGTTTCGTCAGCCTTGAGCCGTAAGCGGTCAATAGCGCCCTCGACCCAGGCGCGATCGGTATCATGATATTCGGCATCGGGATCGGGCTCCATCACGCCACCGTAAAAGGCGCCCCGCCGCGGATCGTCCGGCGGCAACGAAGGGGCCTTCCGATACCCGCGGTAGCGTGTATCCGGTTTAAACTTGGTATCGCAATACCGAAGATAATCCTCTGGTTTTTCGACACAAACCAAATCGTTCTTACCGCCCCACCAGACGTGGTATCCTGCACGGCGCAAAACGGACAGCACGCTGGGCTCGTGAAGTTTGAGCATGTTTTTCATCGAGCGATGCCCGTGAACATGCGGATACCAACCCGTCATAAACGAACAGCGACTCGGGGTGCATACCGGATTTTGCGCAAAAGCGTTAGCATACGAGACGCCACCCTCATCGATCAGGCGGTCGAGATTAGGTGTTACTGCCGCAGGATTGTCAAGATGCCCCAATACGTCTGCGCGATAAGAGTCAGGATTGAAAATAATGATATCCGGCAGTTTCACACGTTCTCCTTGTTTGCTAACCGATATCTCTTTCTCATCTTGCCCGCCACCAGCATGCCGAGAAGAAACACCTTCCATGGGACCAGAACATCCCTCACGGCTGGCTGAATCAGTTTCATTCCTCAGTTTTGGTCTCTTCCGGCTTCCAGCGCGGATTCTCCGGTTCCTGCCATTCTGCCGGTATAGCGGTCCTCAACCGTCTCCGTCTCCCGGTCGAGCGGGAGCACGGACACACCGATCTCCTCGAGAAGATCCAACAGATCCTGCGGTGGCCGCGGCGCATCTTCGGTGGTCTCTTCACGCACGTAGCTGTACCGATATCCGGTATTCGCCTTCTCATCGCCGCCGAAACTCATCAGCTTGGCGCGTTCCTCTTCCGGGACCGGTTCGATCACGCCTTTCTCGGCCAGATAATCTTCAAGAATCCGGCGGCGATCGAAGTTCTGCGCGCCTTCGTCACCACTGCTGAACTGACCAACCATCGGCCGTTTGCAATTGATGAGAACATGGCCGCGGGAATAAAACTGGAGGGGAATAACCGAGATTTCACGGCCCTCAAACGTGATGGTCTCCTGCGCGGGTTTGCGATAATTCTGACGCCAGAAACCGTAATTGAAATCCGTACGCAGGAAGTACCAGTAATGATGCACCTGGCTGTAGGCGAAATGTCCGGGAATGCTGCCCTCGCCGTGCATACTTCCGCTGCCCCATTCATTATCTTGCTGCCATAAATTCCGGCCGGCGGGCCAACTGTAGGCATAGTGGCCGCCGACTCTGCCGTTGCCGATATACTTCTGGCGGATCTTGGCGCTGGTGTCCGGATCAAGAAGGTATTCCGCGTTACTTTTGACCACCTGTATTTCCATGGTCAGCGGAATGTCCGCGGGCAGTTCCTCTTCGCAGACATTGTAGAAGCTGTAGTATGCCTGGGCGTTGGCGACGGCTGAACCGACAAACTCGGCCGGACTCTCCGGGTAGGCGACTCGTTCAAGCCCCATGGACGTGTGCACTTGATCCGGATCGTGGCTGCTGACGCGCCTGATGATTGCGCGCTGAGTTCGGGTACCGTCCGCAATCTCTATTTCTTCATCTGCCACGAAGGTACCTTCCATATCTGTCAGATTAACCTGGTAGTAAGGAGTTTCGGAGTTGTCCGCCTGGGTTCTTTCAATATCATAGGTTCTCAGAAAACTGCTGATGTTGGCGGTAGCGCCACTGCGGTTGCCGGTGATACCGCCCCGCACCAGATCAACATCCGTAACGGCTTCCTCGATCTCAACGAGTATGAAAGGCAGAATCCGGAACTGGTCACCGGCCTGAATCGCTACACCGCGGCCCTTGGAGGGGATTTGCAGAGGATCCAGATTCTCGGCAAAGGACTGCATGATCGTGGTCCAACAGGTATCCATGCGGATGGTATGCGGGTGCACATTTCTCGGATAAGGAATTTCCAGTCGGCTTCGGCGAAAGCCGGTGATCACGGCCGTAACCTGATCGTTGCTGATTTCTTCACCGACAGTATAGCGACCGGTGCTGTCGATCAAGAGAAGATCGTTGCCCTCAATGGCAACGATCCGTTTGGCGATATCCTGGCTGACGACCGTGTCGTTGGCATTAAAACCGTCAGGATCGTCAACGCTAACCATGGACATGGGATTGTTGTATCCGGTCAGGTACGAAAACCGATCGCCGGGCGAAAGTCCTTGAGCGCCGTGTTCCGAGCGCCAATCGTAGGTTCTGGTGCTCACTCCATAATGACGGCTGATCACATAGTTTTTAGCGGTACGCGGAACTTCATGTTGAAGGATGTCATAACTGGTGGATCTGAAACCGGCCCGCCCGAAATCGAAGTCGATCCCACTGCGGTTGTATGCCACGTTGTAATACCCCAGCAGATTCCGGTTGCCGGGATTATTTTTCAGGAATATAAAACGCGCCACGTTCAAAATATTATACCGGTTCGACCCGCCCATCGCCAAGCCAACCAGCATATTCGCAGCGGTCGTAGGCGTCAGCACATCGGTCGGATACCAGCCGTCCATACGAGCCTGACGGATGGATGGCGGCGCATGTTGATAGGCTTCCAGATCGGTTGCGACATAGCCTTCGTAATCGTTGACAGTGTTTCCCCAACGGGTCTGCGGGTTGAAATCGCCGGTGGTATCGATATAAACCATATTACAGCCGTCACCATTGGCCGTGGAAGCGCCGAACGCTCCGGACCCCATGAAGTCAGAGTCGATAAAAGCCTGGGTCACGGTTGTGGCAGCCCGCCGCGCGAGTCCTTCGCCGCTGTATATGCCGACCCGGCCGTTGAGCACGGAGGACAGTGCCAGCAGTTCTTTGGTAATTCCTGTCGCACCGTTCTCCGTATCGCCGATCTGGTTTAATTCGGCATAGGTTCTGGCACCGATGACGGCGATCACACCTTCCGGTTTGTTCCCGCTGGTGATCAGATTGATTCCGGAAATGACGCCACCGTTATGTTGCCGGTGTACCGGACTGAAAATGATGTTGTGGCAGATGAAGTTGTTCGGGCCGTTGTTGACATTGAAGACCGCGCGCGGACGTCGGTAAATCGGGGTTCCATCGGTAATCTGCAGACGATAATGATCCTCGACCCCGATCTTGACGAGGGCATATTTATCGACGCCGCCCGCGTGGATCATCACCTGGCTGTCGCGGGTAATCGGCATTACATCAAATGATTTCAGCTCATAGGCGTGCACGCGGTAGCGCCCGTCCTCGTGGAGGCGATATTCCTCGAGTCGACCGATGTCCGGCGTATCGTCCCGGTTCAACTCCTCGCCGAACGCCTGCCAGTCATCGCTGCTGTCGTGGAATATCCGTGCCTTCCAGTTATTCAAATCCACGGGTTCGTCCGAGTTTCCTCCGTTATAGGCAAAATTAACCACGACGCGCGACGGCGATATACGGTACACGATTTTGCTGTAGCGGCTGGACACCTCGAGCGGCGGAAACTCGTCGACCCGTTCATAATCGATTTGCGCCGGATTCCGGTGTCCCCAAAGCAGCACAAACTCTTTGCCGATGTCGTCATCGCTGAAAGCGGCAACCGGTTCACCGTTGACAACCGCTTCGATCACGGTATAACCGTGCGCGTCATCGGCGAAAGGCGTCTCATCAAGAATGCCGGGATTGTTTACAGCCGTATAGGCATTGACCAGCGGAAACAGGGTGCCGAAGGCATACCTGCCGTCGAGCGGTTTGTAATAACCTTCCGGCAGGACAATCTCCGTGACGGCCGGCGCTTCCGGTTCCTGCACAAGTTCGGTTGCGTCTGCTTGCTGATCCGCCTGCGTCCGACCTGGCATTGATATCAGCAAAAAAAAGGAAACGGCCAACGCTGAAGAAATAACGGTCGCTGCGGTTTTCATATATACGGATCTCCTGTGAAAGAATATTGACGGTTTTTGGTTTTCTTACGTTGTGCTGCCGACTGAACAAACATAGCTTCTGCCGGCCACGGCGTCGAAGGCGAGCCGGTGCCCGTCACGATCGACCGGCACCTCG